>JACEFY010000124.1 GCA_016807485.1 Stenotrophomonas maltophilia
CGCCGCAGGGAATGGGGGCGGCCCCCCGCCAGTCGCCGACGTCGCTCCGGGAGGTGTTCGCGGCATCCCCCCGGCTCGTCGCGATCTGCGAGGAGGTGCGCGACCCCGGCAACCTCGGCACGATCATCCGGGCTGCCGACGCCGCCGGCGCCGACGCGGTCGTGCTGACGGGGCGCTCCGTCGATCCTTACAACCCGAAGGTCGTCCGGGCCACCACCGGGTCGCTCTTCCACGTTCCCGTCGCGGTGGCAGCCGACCTCGCCGAGACCATCGGACTCTCGCATGCCGCGGGTCTCCGCGTCATCGCTGCCGACGTCGGAGGAGACGACTTCCTCGCGCGGCGCGACGTGCTGCGCGAGCCGACCGCGTGGCTCTTCGGCAACGAAGCGCGCGGACTCGAGGCCGAGGCGCTCGCCCTTGCCGACCTCTCGCTGCGCCTGCCGATCTACGGCCGCGCGGAGTCGTTGAACCTGGCCACGGCCGCGAGCGTCTGCCTTTACGAGACGGCGTTCGCGCAGCGCGCCCCACGCTGACCGCGCATGTTTCCGGCGGGTCACGACTCGGTCAAGATCCTGTGGATAGCTTGAGGTAATCCTGTGACGTCTGCCTAGGCTGGGCCCATGGCGACTCCTGATCCTGCCCCCGCGACGTCGAACATCACCGTCCGTCGGGGCGATCCCCTCGTCGTCGTCGAGAACGTGCAGAAGCACTACGGCGACTTCCAGGCGCTCACCGACATCGACCTCACGGTGAATCGCGGCGAGGTGGTCGTCGTCATCGGTCCCTCCGGATCGGGGAAGTCGACGCTCTGCCGCACGATCAACCGTCTCGAGACCATCACGAGCGGCTCGATCACGATCGACGGTACCGCGCTCCCCAAGGAGGGCAAGGGCCTCGCCGCGCTCCGTGCCGACGTGGGCATGGTGTTCCAGTCGTTCAACCTGTTCGCGCACCTCACGATCCTCGACAACGTCACGCTCGGCCCCATCAAGGTGCGGAAGATGAAGAAGGCGGATGCCGAGCGAGAGGCGATGGTGCTCTTGGAGCGTGTCGGCGTCGGCCACCAGGCGTCCAAGCTCCCCGCGCAGCTCTCCGGTGGTCAGCAGCAGCGCGTCGCGATCGCTCGCTCGCTCGCGATGCAGCCGAAGGTGATGCTCTTCGACGAGCCGACCAGCGCCCTCGACCCCGAGATGATCAACGAGGTCCTCGACGTCATGGTCGGGCTCGCCCAGGACGGCATGACGATGATCGTGGTCACGCACGAGATGGGCTTCGCCCGCAAAGCGGCCGATCGCGTCGTGTTCATGGCCGACGGCAAGATCCTCGAGGACGACACCCCCGAGGAGTTCTTCACCCACCCGAAGACCGACCGGGCGAAAGACTTCCTCTCCAAGCTCATCACGCATTGACGACGTCCGCGGCACCTGCACCGGCCGCGGAGCACTGAAAGAAATACGAAACCTGGAGGACTCCACATGCGTAAATCACGGATCAGCATGACCCTGGCGGGCATCTCGCTCGCCGCTCTCGCCCTGGCAGGCTGCAACAGCGGAACGCCGGGCGCCGCACCCTCCGGAGACGGATCGGACGAGGGCGCCGATGAGGGCACGGCCTGGTTCGAGGTGGCCTCCGACGTCGCGCTCGAGGGCAGCCCCACATTCGACAAGATCAGCTCGGCGGGCAAGGTCGTCGTCGGCGTGAAGGAAGACCAGCCCGGACTCGGCTACCTCGACGTCGTGAGCGGTGAGCGCACCGGCTTCGACGTCGACATCGCCCGGTGGATCGCCGCGTCGCTCGGGATGGACGAGGAGAAAATCGAGTTCATCCGCGTCGATTCGTCGGCTCGCGAGCAGTCGATCATCAACGGGGACATCGACTACTACGTCGGCACCTACTCGATCACCGACAAGCGCAAGGAAGTCATCGACTTCGCCGGTCCTTACTTCATCACCGGTCAGGGACTGCTGGTCGCCAGCGACAGCGACATCACCGGTGAAGGCGACCTCGACGAGACCACCAATGTGTGCTCGGCGACCGGCTCCACCCCGATCCAGAACATCCGCGCGAACTACCCGAACGTGCCCACCACGGAGTTCAACAGCTACTCCGAGTGCGTGGAAGCGCTCGTCAACGGGCAGGTCGACGCCGTCACCACCGACCAGGCGATCCTGATCGGCTACGCCGCGCAGCAGCCGGATGAGCTCAAGGTCGTCGGCGAGCCCTTCAGCGAGGAGCGCTACGGCGTCGGCATCA
Source organism: Stenotrophomonas maltophilia (assembly GCA_016807485.1). Classification (GTDB taxonomy): domain Bacteria; phylum Actinomycetota; class Actinomycetes; order Actinomycetales; family Microbacteriaceae; genus Microbacterium. The sequence goes on from JACEFY010000124.1 coordinate 2,254, forward strand.
CCAAGGGCGACACCGTCCTGAAGGACCACATCAACACCCTCTTCACCGACGGTGGCGAGATCTGGCAGGCGATCTTCGACAAGAACCTCGGTTCGTCGGGCATCGAAGTCACTCAGCCCGCTGTCGACTGACAGGACCGTCGGTGACAGGGGCTCCCATCGCTCCTGTCACCGACGCTTCCTGCACCATCTGAGAAGGGCAGGCGCATGGGCGTCATCTTCGATCACCTCCCCATCTGGGGCGAGGCCATCACCAACACGCTGATCCTGTTCTTCGGCGGTGCGGTCATCGCTCTCGTGCTCGGCACGATCGTGGGCGCCGCGCGGGTGGCGCCGGTGCCGATCGCCCGCGCCGTCGGCACCCTCTACGTGAACACCATCCGCAACACGCCTCTGACGCTGGTCTTCTTCTTCTTCGCGTTCGGCTATCCGCAACTCGGGCTCCCGAAGCTCGACTTCACACTTCTGGGCGTTCTCGCCCTCGGCATCTACACCGCCACCTACGTCGCCGAGGTCCTCCGCTCCGGCATCGGCACGGTTCCGGTCGGCCAGGCCGAAGCCGCGCGCGCGATCGGGCTGCCGTTCGGCCAGGTCATGACCCTGGTCGTCCTTCCGCAGGCGTTCCGCTCCGTCGTCCCGCCGATGATGAGCGTCTTCATCGCACTGCTGAAGAACACGACGGTCGCGGCCGGGTTCTCCGTGGCCGAGCTCGGACGCATCCGCGCCGTCATGAGCGAACAGGGTGAGAACGCGCTCGTCGTGCTCCTCTGGGTCGCGGTGATCTTCGTCGCGCTCGTGATGCTGCTCTCGTGGGCGCAGAGATCTCTGGAGAACCGATGGAGGGTGGCGCGATGACCTCCGTGCTGTACGACGTTCCCGGCCCGCGCGCCGTTCTGCGGAACCGCCTCATCGGAATCGTGACGATCGCCGTCATCCTGGCGCTCCTCGGCTTCGTCATCTACCGGTTCGCCGAGACCGGGCAGTTCTCGGCAGAGAAATGGTACGTCTTCACGTTCTCGACCGTCTGGGTGCAGATCGCCGAAGCCACCGGGCGCACACTCGCGGCGTTCGGCGCGGCCGCGCTGCTGGCGCTGGTGCTGGGATTCGCCCTCGCGATCGGGCGGCTGTCCGATCACGCGTGGGTCCGGGTTCCCATCACCGCCATCGTCGAGGTGCTGCGTGCGGTGCCGGTTCTCGTCATGATGCTCCTGATGTACTACGGGCTTCCGGTGCTCGGCGTGGACGTCGACGTGTACTGGGCGGTCGTGGTCCCGCTCATGCTGTACAACGGGTCGGTGCTGTCGGAGGTCATCCGGGCCGGCGTCGAGGCGCTGCCCAGCGGCCAGCGCGAGGCGGGCTACTCCATCGGGCTGCGCAAGAGCGGCGTCATGCAGCTGGTTTTGCTGCCCCAGGCGATCCGTGCGATGCTCCCGGTGATCATCGCGCAGCTCGTGGTCACGCTGAAGGACACCGCGCTCGGCTTCATCATCACGTATCCGGAGCTGCTGTCCTTCGCGAAGCTGATCGGGAGCCAGGGCACCTACAACCGCCCGATCCTCCAGGCGGCGCTCGTGGCCGCGGCCATCTACATCGGCCTCTGCCTCATCCTCTCGGGCATCGCGAAGTGGGTGGAGATCCGTCTTCGCCGCTCGCCGCGCGTCGTCGCGGCGGCCGATGCACTCGCTCCGCTCACGCACGAGGGGACGACGAACACCGAGTTGATCGCCGCCCAGCGGTCGACGGGGCGGCGCCGGCGGGGAGACAGGAACGGTTGATCCGTCCCACCCCTCGGCGGAAGCCGGCGGGCCCCGCCGGTAGACTCACCTCTTGTGTCTGACGCACCCGAGATCACGCCCGAGGCGGTGGATGCCGCCGTCCAGGCGGCGCTGACCGCCATCGCCGCCGCCGACTCCACCGCCGACCTCAAGGCCGCCCGCGCGGCGCACGCCGGCGAGAGTTCCCCGCTCGCGCAGCTCAACGCGCAGCTGCGCCACGTGCCCAACGACCAGAAGGCCGCGCTCGGCAAACTCGTCGGCCAGGGCCGCGGGCGTGTCGGACAGGCGTTCACAGCGCGCGAGGCCGAACTCGCCGTCGCCGAGACGGCTGAGCGGCTGGAGGCGGAGCGGGTCGACATCACGGCCATCGCTCCCCGCGGGCGCGTCGGTGCGCGTCACCCCGTCTCGCTCCTCCAGGACGAGATCGCCGACCTGTTCGTGGGGATGGGGTGGGAGATCGCCGAAGGCCCCGAGCTCGAGCACGAGTGGTTCAACTTCGACGCGCTGAACTTCGACGTCGACCACCCGGCCCGCCAGCTGCAGGACACGTTCTTCGTCGAGCCGGTCGACCGCCACCTCGTCCTCCGGACGCACACGAGCCCCGTGCAGGTGCGCTCGATGCTCGACCGTGAGCTCCCGATCTACGTGCTGTGCCCCGGCCGGGTCTACCGCACCGACGAGTTCGACGCGACCCACCTGCCCGCCTTCGTCCAGTTCGAGGGCCTCGTCATCGACAAGGGCATCTCGATGGCGCACCTCAAGGGAACGCTCGACCACGTCGCCCGCCAGCTGTTCGGGCCCGAGGCGAAGACGCGCTTCCGCACCAACTACTTCCCCTTCACCGAACCGTCCGCCGAGCTCGACCTCTGGCACCCCACCTTCCCGGGCGGGGCGCGGTGGATCGAGTGGGGCGGATGCGGCATGGTCAACCCCAACGTGCTCCGTGCGGCGGGGATCGATCCCGAGGTGTACTCCGGGTTCGCCTTCGGGATGGGCGTCGAGCGGGCCCTCATGTTCCGCTCCGATGTGCAGGACATGCGCGACATGGCCGAGGGCGATGTGCGCTTCAGTGAGCAGTTCGGAATGGTGGTCTGATGCGCGTCCCTCTGTCTTGGCTGCGTGAGTACGTCGACGTTCCCGTCGACACCACGGTCGACGAGGTCTTCGCGGCACTCGTGTCGGTGGGGTTCGAAGAGGAGGAGGTGATCGGGTTCGACCTCGTCGGCCCGATCGTCGTGGGGCAGGTGCTCTCCTTCACCGCCGAGCCGCAGTCCAACGGCAAGACCATCCGGTGGTGCCAGGTCGACGTGGGCGAGGCCCACGGGGGAGTGCGCGGCATCGTCTGCGGCGCGTCGAACTTCTTCGAGGGGGACAAGATCGTCGCGACCCTCCCGGGCGCGGTCCTCCCGGGTCCGTTCCCGATCGCGGCACGGAAGACGTACGGACACGTCTCGGACGGCATGATCGCCTCCGCCAAGGAACTCGGGCTCGGCGACGAGCACTCCGGCATCCTGCGCCTCGCCGAGCTCGGCCTCGACCCCGAGGTCGGAACCGATGCGATCGCCCTCCTCGGCCTCGACGACGTCGCCGTCGACGTCAACGTCACTCCCGACCGCGGCTACGCCCTCTCGATCCGGGGCGTCGCCCGCGAGTTCGCGCACGCGACCGGAGCCGCCTTCCGCGATCCGGCCGCGCACGAGTGGGACGACGTCCAGCCCGGCGCAGGCTTCGCCATCGCCGTCGACGACGCCGCCCCGATCCGCGGTCGTGTCGGTGCCTCGGAGTTCGTCGCGCGCGTCGTGCGCGGCGTCGATCCGTCCCGGCCGACGCCGCCGTGGATGGTGGCGCGGCTGACCCTCGCCGGCATCCGCTCGCTCGGCATCCTCATCGACATCACCAACTACGTCATGCTCGAGCTCGGCAACCCCATCCACGGGTACGACCTCGATCTGCTCTCCGGCGGCATCACCGTGCGACGCGCCGCCGAGGGTGAGAAGCTCACGACCCTCGACGGCAAGGAGCGCGCGCTCTCGCGCGAGGATCTCCTGATCACCGACGAGTCGGGGCCCATCGGCCTCGCGGGGGTCATGGGCGGCGGCACGACCGAGATGACGAGCGCGACCCGCAACGTGCTCATCGAGGCCGCGATCTTCGACACCGTGACGATCGCGCGCACCGCCCGGCGCCACAAGCTGCCCAGCGAGGCATCGCGGCGGTTCGAGCGCGGCGTCGACCCGCTCCTCCCGTTCGTCGCGGCCCGTCGGGTCGCCGACCTCATGGTCTCGCTCGCCGGAGGCACGCTCGATGCCGATCTCGGCGGGGCGCTCTACGGCGAAGTGTTCCTGCCGTCGATCGAGCTGCCGGCGCGCTTCGTGCCCGCGCTCATCGGCGTCGACTACACCGACGCCGAGATCACGGGTGCGCTCGAGACCATCGGCTGCGAGGTCGCGTCCCTGGATGGCCAAGACGCAGGCTGGGACGTCATCCCGCCGTCGTGGCGCCCCGACCTGACCGACCGCTGGACGCTCGCGGAGGAGGTGGCGCGCATCCACGGGCTCGACCGCATCCCGTCGATCCTGCCGACCCCGCCGTCGGGGCGC
>JACEFY010000125.1 GCA_016807485.1 Stenotrophomonas maltophilia
CCGGGCCGACGTCGACGACGACGCCGGCGAACTCGTGCCCAGGGATCTGCGGGAGCGGTACGGGATCGTGGCCCGTCCAGGCGTGCCAGTCCGACCGGCAGACGCCCGTCGCGCGCACGGCGATGACGACGCCGTCGGCGGGGCACGAGGGTTCGGCGACGTCGACGAGCGCGGGGGCGACCCCGTAGCGGTCGTAGCGGACAGCTCGCATCACCGGACCGACGTCACCGGGTCAGGGCCACGACGTCGCCGGCGGCGCGCGCCACGTCGTCGTTGACGACGTGGTAGTCGAACTCGCCCTGCGAGGCCAGTTCGACCTTCGCGGTCTTGAGGCGCCGCGCCCGCTCCTCCGCATCTTCTGTGCCGCGTCCGACGAGCCGGTGCACGAGCTCGTCCCAGCTGGGCGGCAGGAGGAAGACGAGCGTCGCGTCCGGCGCCGCTGCGCGCACCTGCCGCGCGCCCTGGAGGTCGATCTCGAGCAGCACTGTGCGGCCGGCGGCCAGCGCCTCCTCGATCGGCGCCTTCGGTGTGCCGTAGCGGAAGCGGTTGTGCACCGTGGCGTGCTCGAGCAGCTCGCCCGCGGCGATCAGGCGGTCGAACTCGGCGTCGTCGACGAAGAAGTAGTGCTCACCCTCGACCTCGCCCGGCCGGGGGTGGCGCGTCGTGGCCGAGACCGAGAGCAGGAGCTCGGGGTGGTGCTCCTTGATGTGCGCGGCGACGGTGCCCTTGCCGACGGCCGTCGGGCCCGCCAGCACGATCAGCTTGCTCCGGCCCTGGCGCGGCCGCGGCTCGGGCCAGCGCTCGTCGAGGAACCGTGCGAGCTCGATGCGCTGACGCTTGCCCAGCCCGCCGAGGCGCTTGACGGGCGAGATGCCGAGTGACGCGAGGATGCGGTCGCGCTTGCCGGCGCCGATCGCGGGGATCGCCGTGAGGAACTCGGGCACGCGCATCGCGCCGGCGGGCGAATCGGGTGCCGCCTGCGCGCGGCGCAGCAGCTCTTGCGGGGTGATGACGCGGGTCGACACGTCGCGCTTCAGCGCGGCGCGTTCGCGGCGGGCGGCGACGGCGCGGCGCGAGGCGGCGGCGCGGTCGACCTCGGGTGGGGTGCGGGAATCAGCCATGGAGCACTCCACGGTACAGGCCCGCACGCGCGTCGATGCGCGCGGCGAGGGCATCGGGTCCGGCGGAGAGGATGCTGCGGCTCTCGCTGGCGATGACGGCCGGCGCGAGCGCCCCGAAGATGCGGCCGAGGTCGGCGGGCTCCGCGCCCTGCGCGCCGAAACCGGGGGCGAGCAGCGGCAGCGTCCGGTCGAACGGGGCGTCGAGACCGCGGTCCGCCAGATCGACGGTGGCACCCACGACCAGTCCGAGCGAGGACCACTCGCCCGGGGTCCCGTCGGCGTCATGGGCGGCGTCATGGGCGGCGACGGCGGCCGCGACGGCGTGCGCGACCGAGCCGTCGGCCGTGCGCGCCGACTGGAGCGCGATGCCTTCGGGGTTGCTCGTCGCCGCGAGCACGAAGACGCCCTTCCCGTGCGCGAGCGCGAGGTCGAACGTCGAGGCCAGGGCTCCCACACCGAGGTACGGGCTCACGGTGAGCGCATCCGCTTCCAGCGGCGCCCCGGGGGTCAGCCAGGCGGCGGCGTACGCATCCATCGTCGTGCCGATGTCGCCCCGCTTCGCGTCGGCGATCACCAGCAGCTCCGCCGCACGTGCCGCCGCGAGCACGTCTTCGAGCGCGGCGAAGCCCGCCGAGCCGAACCGCTCGAAGAACGACACCTGGGGCTTGACGACGGCCACCCGACCGGCGGCGGCATCCACCACGCGCAGCCCGAACTCGCGGACGCCCGACGCGTCGTCGGGCAGGCCCCAGTCGCGCAGCAGCGCCGCATGCGGGTCGATGCCGACGCACAGCGGACCCCGCGCGAGCAGGCCCGCCCGGAGCCGGGAGCCGAACGAGGTCACCGGCGCGCCCGGCGGTCGATCGCGTATTCCTGCAGGCTCTTCACCTCGAAGCCTTCCCGCAGCGCCGGCATGGCGCTGACCGCCGCACCGAGGACGGCCATCGTGGTGAACAGCGCCTTGTCGGCGGCGACGGCCGCGGCACGGATCTCGTAGCCGTCGGCACGCGCGATGCCCCCGGAGGGCGTGTTCACGACGATGTCGATCTCACCCGCATTGATGAGGTCGACGACGTTGCGTTCGCCGCTCGCCTGGGTCGCGGAATACTTGTTCACGACGTCGACACGGATGCCGTTGCGCGCGAGGATCTCGGCCGTCCCCTCCGTCGCGACGAGCCGGAAACCGAGCTCCTGCAGGCGGTGGGCGGGGAGGATGACGGCGCGCTTGTCGTCGTCGGCGACCGAGAGGAACACCGTTCCCGACGTCGGCATGCCGCCGTAGGCCGCCGCCTGGCTCTTCGCGAACGCGGTCGGGAAGTCACGGTCGATGCCCATGACCTCGCCCGTGGAGCGCATCTCCGGTCCGAGGACCGAGTCGACCGTGTGGCCGTCTGCGGTGCGGAACCGCTTGAACGGCAGCACGGCCTCCTTGACGGCGACGGGCGAGTCGAGCGGCACGCGCGAGCCGTCCTGCTCGGGCAGCATGCCCTCGGCCTTGAGCTCGGTGATGGTCGCGCCCGCCATGATGCGTGCCGCCGCTTTCGCCAGCGGGATGCCGAGCGCCTTCGAGACGAACGGCACGGTGCGCGAGGCCCGTGGGTTGGCCTCGATCACGTAGAGCACGCCCGCCGAGACGGCGAACTGCACGTTGAGGAGGCCCCGCACGCCCACGCCCTCCGCGATCGCGAGCGTCGCGGTGCGGACCCGGTCGATCTCGGTGCGGCCGAGCGAGACGGGCGGCAGGGTGCACGACGAGTCGCCGGAGTGGATGCCGGCCTCTTCGAGGTGCTCCATGACGCCGCCGATGTACAGCTCGTGGCCGTCGTAGAGCGCGTCGACGTCGAGCTCGACGGCGTCGTCGAGGAAGCGGTCGACGAGGAGCGGCTTGCCCTCCTCGATGATCACTTCGCCGGCGGTCCGCACGAAGTAGTCGCGCAGGCTCTCGGTGTCGTAGACGATCTCCATGCCGCGCCCGCCGAGCACGAAGCTCGGGCGCACGAGCACGGGGTAGCCGATCTCCTCGGCGATCGCGACGGCCTCGGCCTCGGTGATGGCGGTGTCGTGCCGCGGGGCTACGAGTCCGGCGCGGTCGAGGAGCTGCGAGAACAGCTCGCGCTCCTCGGCGATGTCGATCGCCGCGGGCGAGGTGCCGAGGATGGCGTAGCCGGCATCCTCGATGCCCTTCGCGAGCCCGAGCGGCGTCTGGCCGCCCAGCTGGCAGACGACCCCGAGGATCGTGCCGGACTGCGACTCGGCATGCAGCACCTCGAGGACGTCCTCGAGCGTGAGCGGCTCGAAGTAGAGCCGGTCGCTCGTGTCGTAGTCGGTCGATACGGTCTCGGGGTTGCAGTTGACCATGACGGTCTCGAAGCCGGCATCCGACAGCGCGAAAGACGCATGCACGCACGAGTAGTCGAACTCGACACCCTGACCGATGCGGTTGGGTCCCGACCCGATGATGACGACCTTGGTGCGGTCGGACGGCGTGACCTCGGTCTCATGGTCGTAGCTCGAGTAGTGGTACGGCGTGAGCGCGGGGAACTCCCCCGCGCACGTGTCGACCGTCTTGTAGACGGGCCGGACGCCCTGGGTCCACCGCAGCGCGCGGATCGCGGCTTCCGTCTCGCCGCGGAGCTCGGCGAGCTGGGCGTCGCTGAAGCCGTGCTCCTTCGCGAGCCGCAGGGTCGCCGCGTCGAGCTCGGGTGCCTGCCCGATGAAGTCGGCGACCTCGTTGATGAGCGCGATCTGGTCGAGGAACCACGGGTCGATCTTCGTCGCCTCGAAGGCCTGCTCGGCTGTCGCGCCCTTCCGCATGGCCTGCTGCAGCACGACGATGCGGCCGTCGGTGGGCTTCTTGGCGATCTCGAGGAGCTCCTCGGCGGAGCGCTCCTCGGCACCCCAGTGGAAGCTCGAGCCGCGCTTCTCCAGCGACCGCAGCGCCTTCTGGAGCGCCGTCGTGTAGTTGCGGCCGATCGCCATCGCCTCGCCGACCGACTTCATGGTGGTCGTGAGCGTCGTGTCGGCGTTCGGGAACTTCTCGAAGTTGAAGCGCGGCACCTTGACCACGACGTAGTCGAGCGTCGGCTCGAAGCTCGCCGGCGTCGCCCCCGTGATGTCGTTGGGCACCTCGTCGAGGCGGTAGCCGATGGCGAGCTTCGCGGCGAGCTTCGCGATGGGGAACCCGGTCGCCTTGGAGGCGAGCGCCGATGAGCGCGAGACGCGCGGGTTCATCTCGATGACGATGATGCGGCCGGTCGCCGGGTCGACGGCGAACTGGATGTTGCAGCCGCCGGTGTCGACGCCCACGGCGCGGATGATGTCGATGCCGATGTCGCGGAGCTTCTGATATTCGCGGTCGGTGAGGGTCAGCGCCGGGGCGACGGTGATCGAGTCGCCCGTGTGTACGCCGACGGGGTCGACGTTCTCGATCGAGCAGACGACGACCGTGTTGTCGGCCGTGTCGCGCATGAGCTCGAGCTCGTACTCCTTCCACCCGAGGATCGACTCCTCGAGCAGCACCTCGGTGGTCGGCGAGTCGCGGAGGCCCGCGCCGGCGATGCGGCGGAGGTCGTCCTCGTCGTACGCGAAGCCCGAGCCGAGGCCGCCCATCGTGAACGAGGGGCGGACGACCAGCGGGTAGCCGAGCTCGGCGGCGCCGGCGAGCACCTCGTCCATCGTGTGCGCGATGCGGGATGCCGCCACGTCGGCGCCGGCATCCAGCACGAGCTGCTTGAAGATCTGACGGTCCTCGCCCTTGTTGATCGCCTCGAAGTCGGCGCCGATGAGCTCGACGTCGTACTTCTCGAGGATCCCGTTCTTGTGCAGGTCGATCGCCGCGTTCAGCGCCGTCTGACCGCCGAGGGTCGGCAGGATCGCGTCCGGCTTCTCCTTCGCGATGATCGTCTCGATGACCTGCCACGTGATGGGCTCGATATACGTCGCGTCGGCGAAGTCGGGGTCGGTCATGATCGTCGCCGGGTTGGAGTTGACGAGGATGACGCGCACCCCCTCTTCGCGGAGCACGCGGCACGCCTGAGTGCCGGAGTAGTCGAACTCGCAGGCCTGGCCGATGACGATGGGCCCGGATCCGATGACGAGGACGCTGTTGATGTCGGTGCGCTTGGGCATTACTTGTCACCCTCCCGGTGATCGAGTGCGCGCGCAGCGCGTGTATCGAGATCCGCGACGACGAGGTCGGCGAAGCGGTCGAAGAGGTAGTTGGCGTCGTGCGGCCCGGCGGCCGCCTCCGGGTGGTACTGCACACTGAACGCGGGCAGGTCGAGGGCGCGGAGGCCCTCCACGACGTTGTCGTTGAGGCCGATGTGGCTCACCTCGACGCGGCCGTAGCCGTGCGGGCTCTGCACGTCGCCCTCGAGCGGCGCATCGACCGCGAACCCGTGGTTGTGGGCGGTGATCTCCACGCGACCGGTCTGCTTGTCGAGCACCGGCTGGTTGATCCCCCGGTGACCGAACGGCAGCTTGTAGGTGTCGAAGCCGAGCGCGCGCCCCAGCAGTTGGTTGCCGAAGCAGATGCCGAAGAACGGCAGGCGGTCATCGAGCACCTCGCGCAGGAGCGCGACGTGGTCTCCGGATGCCGCCGGGTCGCCGGGGCCGTTGGAGTAGAAGACGCCGACCGGGTCGATCGCGCGGATGCCGTCGATCGTGACGTCCTGCGGGAGGACGTGCACGTCGAAGCCGCGCGCGGCGAGGTTGTCGATCGTGGCCTTCTTCACGCCGAGGTCGAGCACGGCGAGGTTGCCGATGCGCTCGCCGGTCGCCGGGGTCACTTCGGCCGCGGCGACCGAGACCTGCGCGGACAGGTTCTGCCCGACCATGGTCGGCGCCTCGCGGACGATGCGGAGCTGCTCGTCGGCGTCGAGCGCGGCGGCGTCGCCGGAGAACACTCCCCCGCGCATCGAGCCCGCCGAGCGGAGAACGCGCGTGATGGCGCGGGTGTCGACGCCGGAGATGCCGACAATGCCGTCGCGGACCAGGGCGTCGTCGAGCGACTCGTCGGCGCGCCAGTTCGAGACGACGCGAGAGGGGTCGCGCACGATGTAGCCCGCGACCCAGATGCGCCGTGACTCGGGGTCTTCGGCGTTCATGCCGGTGTTGCCGATGTGCGGCGCGGTCTGCAGCACGATCTGACCGGCGTACGACGGGTCGGTGAGGGTCTCCTGGTAGCCGGTCATGCCGGTCGCGAAGACCACTTCGCCGAGCGTGGTGCCGCGGGCGCCGTAGGCGCGACCGGGGTGACGGCTGCCGTCCTCGAGGACGAGCACGGCCGGGTCGAGCGTCTGGGAGAAAGCGGAGGGGGTCATGCGTCGGTTCCCGTCGGAATGGTCGGAGCAGAAGGGGCAAGGGGTGGGGGAAGGATGCCGGCGATCGCCTCGGCGAGGGCGCGGGAGCCGGCATCCTGTGCGCGGAGGTAGGTGTCGACGGCGGTGTCGCCGAGGCGCCAGCTGAGGCGCACGAGGCCGCCGGGCTCGACGACG
>JACEFY010000126.1 GCA_016807485.1 Stenotrophomonas maltophilia
CAGACTCCGCCACATCGCTCTGCCGTAGGCGCGGCACGCGTCCTGCCAGGTGCGCCCGAGATCGACGTCGGTCGCGGCGAAGTGGGCGCGGAACGCGTCGATCGCGAGGAGTTCGAGCAGGCTGTCGCGGTCCGTGACGTGATGGTTGAGCGCCTTGCGATCGACTCCCAGTGCATCGGCGACCCGCTGCATGGTGAGGTGCTCGGGGGCGATGCCCCGAGCCGCCCGCACGATGACCTCGACGTCGAGTCCCGCCCGCGCGCCTCGACCGCGGCGCGACGCGTCCGGCGCCCCGATCGGATCGGTGCTTGCGGGAATCATGCCTGAAGCCTAGTCTTTCCCGGCCGGGAATTCTTTCCCGGTCGGGAATCCCCTCCCGCGACGTCACGATGAAGGAATCACGATGACCGCCTCCACCCCCTTGACCTCCGCCAGCACCATCGGCACCTGGCTCGACAGCGAGGTCGGCGGCGACCTCGTCCGCGGTCTCCTGGCGGCCTCGGGTGCCACGGCCGAGTCGCTTGCTCCGGTGCGCGGCCTGCCGCTCCAGCAGCTCGTCGCCCTCAGCCAGGGACAGATGCCGCAGTCGGTGATCGACGATCTCGTGCTCCGAGCCAACGGCGGCACGATGCCGGAGACCACCGCGGCCGGATGGGTGGAGAAGACGACGCCCGGGCGCTTCGCCGGGAAGACGGTCATCGTCACGGGCGCGGCGAGCGGCATCGGGCGTGCCACGGCGGCGCGGGTCGCGCGCGAAGGCGGCCGCGTGATCGCCGTCGATGTGTCGGGGGAACGGCTCGCGGAGTTCGCGGCATCCCTGCCCGAGGCGGACATCGTCACCGTCGCCGGTGACATCACCACCCAGGAGTCGATCGACGCCATCGCAGAGGCCGCGGGCGAGCGCATCGACGGTCTCGCGAACGTCGCCGGCATCAACGACGACTTCTCCCCGCTCGCGGAGACGACCGACGCGATGTGGGACCGGGTGATGGCCGTCAACGTCACCGGCGCGTTCAAACTGAGCCGGGCGGTGATCCCCGCCATGCAGGCGGCCGGTGCGGGCTCGATCGTGAACATCGCCTCGGAGGCGGGCCTCCGCGGATCCGCATCGGGCAACGCGTACACGACCTCCAAGCACGCCGTCATCGGTCTCACCCGCAGCGCCGCCTTCATGTACGGCCCGTCGGGGATCCGCGTGAACGCCGTGGCGCCGGGAGGCGTGGCCACCGGCATCCCGTTCCCGCCGCACGTGTCGGAGTCCGGTCAGGCCCGTCTGCAGCCGTTCCAGAGCGCGATCCCGACCCTCGCGACCGCCGAGCAGCTCGCGGCGTCGATCACCTTCCTTCTCTCCGACGACGGGGTGAACATCAACGGCGCGATCCTGCCGAGCGACGGCGGCTGGTCGATCCAGTGACGTGCGGCGCGTCGGCCCGCTCGTAGGCTGGATGCGTGCTCCCCGTCCTCAACGTCTCGGCCTACCTGTTCACGCATCTCGCCGACCCTGCGGCCATGCGGGCACCGCTGCGTGAGCGCGCCGTCGCCGCCGGGCTGAAGGGCACGATCCTCCTCGCCGAGGAGGGCATCAACCTGTTCCTCGCGGGGGCGCCGGAAGACATCCGGGGCTTCCTCGCGGAGCTGCGGGCCGATCCCCGCCTGTCCGCGCTCTCCGCCAAGGAGAGCTGGTCGCAGACCCAGCCTTTCGCCAAGATGCTCGTCAAGCACAAGCGCGAGATCATCCGGATGGACCGCCCGATGGTCCGTCCGGAAGCGGGTCGCGCGCCCGCGGTCGCCCCGGCGACGCTGCGCCGATGGCTCGACCAGGGCCACGACGACGCCGGCCGCGAGGTGGTGCTCCTCGACACGCGCAACGCGTTCGAGGTCGACTACGGCGCCTTCGCGGATGCCGCCGACTGGCGCCTCGAGAGATTCACTCAGTTTCCCGACGCCGTCCGCGCGCACCGCACGGAGCTCGAGGGCAAGACCGTCGTCAGCTACTGCACGGGCGGCATCCGCTGCGAGAAGGCCGCCATCCATCTCCGCGAAGAGGGGATCGACGCGTGGCAGCTGGACGGCGGCATCCTGGGGTACTTCGAGCAGGTCGGCGGGGCGCACTTCACCGGCGACTGCTTCGTCTTCGACGAGCGTGAAGCCGTCGGCGCCGACCTCGCGCCGCGCGCGTCGTAACACGACGACACCGCGAATAGGCGCCCGGGCGTCGCGCGGCCGAAGATGGGCTGTCACGCGAGGGAGGACGGCACATGGGCCGCAAGGGATTCACGACGCGCCAGGTCCAGGGGTCGGGTCACTCCGGGGCGCGGCCGCGGGCGACGCCGATTTACCTGACCGCCGGCTTCACGTTCGACGAGTTCGGCGACGCGGCCGCGCACTTCGGGGCGGGCGAGGGCTACGCCTACAGCCGCATCGGCAACCCCACCGTCGAGGCCGTCGAGTCGACCCTCGCGGGGCTCGAAGGCGGTACTGGGGCGCTCCTCCTCGCGAGCGGCCAGGCCGCGACCTCGGTCGCGCTGCTCACCCTGGTTTCGGCGGGCGAGCACATCGTCGTCTCCAACCACATCTACGAGGGCACGCGCGGCCTGCTGCTCGACAACCTCTCACGCTTCGGCGTCGAGGTCTCCTTCGTGCAGGACATCCACGACCCCGCGGCGTGGGAGGCGGAGATCCGTCCCGAGACGCGGGTGCTCTTCGCCGAGTCGATCTCCAACGCGACCAACCGCCTGCTCGACGTCGCCGAGGTCTCGGCCGTCGCGCACGCGCACGGCATCCCGCTCGTGATCGACAACACGTTCGCCACCCCCTACCTCTTCCGCCCGATCGAGCACGGAGCGGATGTCGTCGTGCACTCGGCGAGCAAGTTCCTGGCGGGCCACGGTGCCGTCATCGGCGGCGCGATCGTCGACGCCGGCACGTTCGACGTCACCTCGACCCTCTTCCCGCAGCTGACGGTGCGCGACCGCACGGGCACCCCGAGCCCGGCCGAGCGCGCCGGGGCCGGGGCCCGCCTCGCCTACGCGCGCGACAGCATCGCGCCGCGGTTCGGGCCGACGCCATCGCCCCTCAACGCCTTCCTCATCGGTCAGGGAATCGAGACGCTGAGCCTCCGCGTCGAGCGGCAGTCGGCCAACGCGGCGGCCGTCGCCGGGTGGCTCGCCGCGCAGGATGCGGTCGAGTCGGTCGACTACCTCGGGCTCGACGCACACGCCGACCACGCGCTCGCCGCGCGATTGCTGCCCGACGGGTTCGGCTCGGTGTTCACGGTGACGCTGCGCGGGGGCGCCGCCGCCGCTCAGGCCGCGATCGAGGCGCTCGAGACGTTCACCCACATGACGCACCTGGGCGACGTGCGCTCGCTCGTGCTGCACCCGGCGTCGACGAGCCACATCCACCTCACCGACGACGAGCGCGTCGCCCTCGGCGTCCACCCGGGAACGCTGCGGCTGTCGATCGGCATCGAGGATGCCGCCGACCTCATCGACGATCTGGCGCAGGCGCTCGCCGCCGTCGCGGAGCCCGCCGAGCTGCTCGTATGAGCCGGCTCCAGCACTTCGGCTGGTTCCTCGCGCGCGGCTTCGGGCCGCACGGGTGGGGCCATCCGTATCTCGACTGGGACTACCGCTGGACCTCGCCCGAGCTGTACCAGCAGTCGGCCCGCGAACTCGAGCAGGCCGGCTTCGACTTCCTCCTGATCGAGGATGCGCCCTCGCTCGGATCGGCTGAGACCATCGACCTGCGCGTCCGGCACGCGTTCGGGGGACCCAAGCACGACCCGCTGCTGCTCGCGCCCTACCTCTTCGCCGCGACGCAGCGTCTCGGCGTCATCCCCACCGTCAACCCGGCGGCGTATCTGCCCTACACGGCGGCACGTCAGTTCGCGACGCTGCAGCACCTCAGCGGACATCGCCTCGGACTCAACGTCGTCACCGACACCGGCAGTGCCCGCCACTTCGGCGATGCGCCGCAGCTCGGTCACGACGCCGCGTACGACCGGGCCGAGGAATGGCTCGGGGCCGTCCGCGCGCTCTGGCGCTCGTGGGGCGAGGGGGCGCTCGTCGCCGACGCGGCCTCGGGTGTCTATGCCGACGGAGCGAAGCTGGATGCCGTCCGTCATCGCGGCGCCTACTACGCGTTCGACGGACCCCTCAACGCCGTGCCCTTCACCGACGGGGAACCCGTGATCGCTTCGCCGGGAGGATCCGGCCGCGGGCTCGGGTTCGCCGGGGCGAACTCCGACATCCAACTGGCGCTCGCGCCGCTCACCGAGCAGAGCGTCCGCGACTATCGTGCGAAGATCCACGCCGCGGCCGTCGAGCGCGGACGCCGGCCGTCGGACATCGCGATCATGTTCGCCATCCAGCCGACGATCGTCGCGAGCGCGGAGGAGGCCGACCGGCTCGTCGCGGCATCCGCCACACCCTCCGACGAGACGCTCCGCGTGATCGCGCAGCGACAGTCGAGCGACCTGGAGACCGACCTGACGACCCTCGATCTCGATCATCCGCTCGACCTCGCGATCTTCGGCGAGCACGTGTCGCAGGGCTCGATCCGCCGTCTGACGGGCGACCGCGACCCGGCGACCGCGCCGCTGCGCGCACACCTCGCGGCACTCGCCCGTCTCGGACGCATCGCCGACCGCACGGGCTTCGTCGGCACGGCGGAAGAGTTCGCCGATCTGATCGAAGAGCTCGGCGAATGGGGCAACGACGGCATTCTGCTGTGGGGAGACCTCCACCCCGTGACGGTGCACCGCGTGCTCGACGACCTCGTACCCATCCTGCGGCGCCGCGGCATCCTCCGGCGCGAGCTCTCGGACGGCGGGCTGCACGCCAACCTCCGCGCCTTCTGACCGCGCGGAGAAGGCCCCGGCATCCGTGGTGGGATGCCGGGGCCTTCTCGGTGGGATCAGCTCAGGTCGTTGGCGGCGAGCCATTCCTTCGCGATGTCCTGCGGCGACTTCTGGTCGACCGTCGACTGGACGTTGAGGGCGACCAGGCCCTCGGGGGTCAGCGCGGCGCTGACGGCGTTGATGACGTCGGCGATCTCATCGGCGACCGACGTGCTGACGACCGGCACGACGTTCGACGCGAGGAAGAGCCCCTTCGGGTCTTCCAGGGTGACCAGGTCGTCGGTCTTGATACGCGGGTCGGCGCTGTAGACGTTGGCGATCTGGATGTTGCCCGCGACGAGCTCGTCGACCGTGGTGTCGGCGGTCCCGCTGAAGGTCACGTCGACGCCGTAGGTGTCTTTCAGGCCCGTCGGGCCGTAGGGACGCTCCTCGAGCTCGGGCGCGCCGCCGAGGACGAGACCGGAGACGCCGGCGAGGTCGGCGATGCTCTTCAGGTTGTTCTCCGCGGCGAAGGCGGCCGTGACGTTGTACGAGTCCTGGTCGGTCGCCGACGACTGGTCGAGAACCGTGAGGCCCTCGGGCAGTGCGTCCTTGAGCGCGGCGTAGACATCGTCCGACGTCGTCGCCGTGGTCTCGGGGTCGAAGAACTGCAGCAGGTTGCCGGTGTACTCCGGGAACAGCTGGATCGAGCCGTCTTCGAGCGACGGGATGTAGGCGTCGCGCTGACCGATGTTGAACTGGCGGTCGACCGTGAAGCCGGCGCCTTCAAGGGCCTGGGCGTAGATCTCGGCGATGATCTCGTTCGAGTAGTACGCCTGCGACCCGATCGTGATCGTGTCGGAGGAGGGCGCGGCCGAGCTTTCGCCGCCGCCGGTGAGCGGGTCGGATGAGGCGCAGCCGGCGAGGGCGAGCGCCGTGACCGCCGACGCGGCCAGCGCGACGGTCAGACGGGTGCGGATGCGGGACATGGAAGGTGCCTTCTTTCGTGTGGATGCTGTGGACAGGGAAGTCAGGGGGCTCACGTGGCCGGGACGGCGGCGGGGGTGCGCGCACCGGTCGACGCGACGCGCGCGGTGCGGCCGGAGACGCCTCTCGGGACGACCAGTCGCTGCAGGAGGGCGAACACCCCGTCGAGGAGGAGCGCGAGGGCGACCACCACGAGGGAGGCGCCGAGGATCTGCGGGAAGCTGCGGACCTGGATGCCCTGGATGATGAAGAAGCCGAGCCCGCCGAGGCCGACGTAGGCCGCGATCGTCACGGTCGCGACCACCTGCAGCGTCGCCGAGCGGAGTCCGCCGATCAGGAGCGGAAGCCCGAGGGGCACCTCGATCTTCCAGAGCACCTGCCACGGGGTCATGCCGACGGCGCGTCCCGCGTCGATCACGGTGCGATCGATCGCCTCGATGCCCGCGTAGGCGCCGGCGAGGATCGACGGAATCGCCAGGAGCACGAAAGCCACCATCGCCGCCTCGGTCTTGTGCAGCACGCCGACGAGCAGCACGAGCAGCACGACCAGGCCGAGCGAGGGAAGGGCGCGCGCGGCGCCCGACAGCGCGACGGCCACTTCGCGGCCGCGGCCGGTGTGGCCGATGGCCCACCCGAGCGGGATCGCGATGACCGCGGCGATCGCCACCGCGCCGAACGTGAACGCCAGGTGCTGCCAGACGGCGAGCGGCAGGGGAAGCGATCCGGTGAGCCGGT
>JACEFY010000127.1 GCA_016807485.1 Stenotrophomonas maltophilia
CGACCGTGACGGTCGAGCGATCGCGGAGGAAGATCTGGGGGTCGCGGGAATAGCCCGCGCCCCCCGGACTTCCCGTGGAGATCAACGTGCCCGGCAGCATCGTCGCCGAGCGCGACAGATGCGAGATGAGCGTGGCGACCGAGCGGACCATCTGCCCGGTGGAGGCATCCTGCACCGTCTGCCCGTCCACGACCGCCCAGATGTGCAGGTCCTGCGGGTCGGCGATCTCATCGGCGGTGACGACGAACGGTCCGTTCGGCGTGAACCCGTCGAACGACTTGCAGCGCGACCACTGCGCTTCGGAGAACTGGATGTCGCGCGCGGTGATGTCGTTGACGACCGTGTACCCCCAGACATGGGAGAGCGCGTCCGCTTCGCTGACGTCTTTCGCGGGGCGCCCCATCACGACCCCCAGCTCGGCTTCGTAGTCCACCGACTCGCTGAGGGTCCGCGGCCAGGTCGTCGTCGACTCGTGCGCCGACAGCGATCCGGGCCAGAGCACGAACACGGTCGGCGCGGAGTCGGTCTTCAGGCCGAGCTCGCTGGAGTGGGCGGCGTAGTTGAGCCCGATCGCGAGCACGACGGGCGGCGCGTCGACGGCCGGTCCGAAGCGCAGGCCGTCGAGCGGGATGCCGGCGGCGCCCCGGGCGACGCCTTCGACGCGGTGCCGGAGGTCGTCGCCCCCGTCGATGAGCTGCTGCAACCGACGCGGAGCCCCGTCGAAGAGGGGGGCGACGAGAACCGCTTCGTCGCCGCGGATCACCGCCAGCTGGTGATCGGAGTCTCCGGGCACGATCACATGAGCCACACGCATCCCGCCAGACTACGCGAGGCCGCGCCGCGATGACCCGGGAGGGGTGCGCGGGAGGCGGTCGGAAATGACTCAGCGCCCGGTGCCGCGGCGATGCCTGCGTGTCTCCCGGGCGCTGAGTTGGCCTGAGCCCATTGTGCGTGCGGAGTGCGGACCCTGTCAAGGGTGCCGGTCGGGGGCGTCCCGTGCTTGGATGGAGGCATGACTGATGAGCGCACCAAGCCCGAATTCGATGCTCCCTCCGGCCCCGCGCCGTCCGAGCTCGTCATCCGCGACCTGATCGAAGGCTCCGGCGACGAGGCGAAGCCCGGCGACACCGTCACCGTGCACTACGCCGGCGTCGAGTACGACTCCGGTGAGGAGTTCGACTCCTCCTGGGGCCGTGGCGAGTCGATCCAGTTCCCGCTGCGTGGCCTCATCCAGGGCTGGCAGGACGGCATCCCGGGGATGAAGGTCGGCGGGCGTCGTGAGCTGGTCATCCCCCCGCACCTCGCGTACGGACCGGCGGGCGGGCACTTCCTCGGCGGCAAGACGCTGATCTTCATCATCGACCTCCTCAAGGTCGGCTGAGCGCCCACAGCTTCACGCAGGGCGGATGCCGGGTCGTTCCCCGGCATCCGCCCTGCGTCGTCTCCCCACTCGCGCGACACGTTTTTTCCATTCGCGGGAATAGATACTCATTCGGCGCGTTGAACCCCCGCAGAACGTCCCCCGTCACTTCTTCGAAAGGCCTCCCATGACCGACACCACGCTCCTCGAGATCCCCGGCTACAAGGCGGGCACGTGGGTGCTCGACCCCGCCCACAGCGAGGTCACCTTCTCCGTCCGTCACATGATGATCTCCAAGGTGCGCGGCTCCTTCGGACTGAAGAGCGCGACGATCACCGCCCCCGAGAACCCGCTCGAGGCGACCGTCACGGCGTCCGCCGAGGCGACGTCGGTCGACACCAAGGACGAGGGCCGCGACGCGCACCTCCGTTCCGCCGACTTCTTCGATGTCGAGCAGTTCCCCACGATCGACTTCGTCTCGACCGGCGTCCGCGCCGAGGGCGGCGACTTCCTCGTCGACGGCGACCTGACCCTCCACGGCGTCACCAAGCCCGTCACCTTCGAGGTCGAGTTCGGTGGCTTCGGCACCGACCCGTGGGGCAACTACAAGGCCGGCGCGACCGCCAAGACGGTCATCAACCGCGAGGACTTCGGCCTCGTCTGGAACGCGGCGCTGGAGACCGGCGGCGTGCTGGTCGGCAAGGACGTCACCATCACGCTCGACCTGCAGGGCTCGGTCCAGGCCTGACCTGACCTTCTGAGGCGGGGGTGGATGCTGCGGCATCCGCCCCCGTTTTCGTGCGCGCGGGGAGATGCAGGCGGTTCTGCGCGAGCAGGATGCCCAGGAAGACGATGACCGCCCCGACCGGCTCGTTCCAGCTCAGCTCCTCGCCGAGGAGGACGACCCCGAGGAACACTCCCACGACCGGTGTGATGTAGGTGACCGTCGATGCGCGGGTGGGACCCCAGGCGCGGAGCGTGTTCTGGTTCCAGATGTAGGCGACCCCGGTGCCGAGACAGCCGAGGAGGACGACGCTGCCCACCACCCACGGGTCGAGCGTCACGGGCGACAGGACGAGCACCGGCGTCAGCAGCAGCATGATCGCCGCACCGAGGCCGATGTTGAGGAACGAGAAGACGAGCGCGCTCATGCCGGTGCGCGAGACGAACCGGCGCATGTAGGCGAGGCTGAAGCCGTAGCAGGCCGTCGCCCCGAGGATCGCGAGCTGCGCGACGAGGCTCTGCGTGAGGTCGAGGCCCTGCCAGGGCGCGATGATCACCATGACCCCGAGGATGCCGACGAGGATGCCGGCGATCTGCGTCGGCCGCAGCTTCTCGACTCGGAAGACGGCCCACGCCATGATCGCGGTCATGATGGGCGTCGTGGCGTTGTAGATGCTCGCGAGGCCGCTCGTGACGTGCTGCTGCGCCCACGAGAAGAGCAGGAACGGGACGACGCAGAACGACACGGCGAGCACGGTCATGTGCCCCCAGACAGCGGCGCTGCGGGGCAGGCGGTCGCGGCGGAGCGCGACGAAGATCCCCAGGGTGAGTGCCCCGAGGATGAGGCGCGACCAGGCGACCTGCGCGGGCGAGATGCCGGTGAGGGCAACCTTCATGAAGAGGAAGCTCGACCCCCAGATGACCCCGCACAGCACGAACTGCACGGCGATCGACAGGGGCGAGCCGATGACGGCGTCGCGGGACGGGGCGGTGGTGCTCACGTCGTGACTCTACGACCGCTCGCCGACGCCGACGCCCGAATGCGGATGCGACGGCCGGAAACCGCCGGTGCCCGGCAGTCCGCCTACGGCACGGGCAGCTCGGCGTCGTACGCGCGGAAGCGTGGGCTCAGCCGGACGAGGGTCGCCGTGAGCGCGATGATGATCAAGCCGCCGAGGAGCGGCGGGAACCACAGCGCGGTGAAGGTCGCGAGCGTGCCCGCGTAGAGGGCCCCGAGGCGCGGACCGCCCGTCACGACGACGATGAAGATGCCCTGCAGGCGCCCGCGGACCGCATCCGGCACTGCCGCCTGCACCATCGTGTTGCGGAAGATCGAGCTGACATTGTCGGCCGCGCCCGCCAGCGCGAGCGCGACCATCGCGAGGACGATGACGACGACGTTCGCGTGGGTCTCATCGACCACGGCGGGCGCGAACCAGCCCAGCGCCCCGATCGCGAGGGCGACGCCGAAGAGCGCCATTGCGACGCCGTAGGCGAGGATCGCGCGCTCGATGCCCACACCCTGTCGGCGCACCCGCCCGAACGGACCCGAGAACACGCTGCACACGAAGGCCCCCGCCGCGATCGATGCCGTCAGCACGCCCGTCGTGATCGCACCGCCGCCGAGGAGCACCGCGCCGATCGCGGGGAAGAGGGCCAGCGGCTGCCCGAACGCCATCGCGACGATGTCGAGGATGAACTGCAGGCGGATGTTGCCGGCGCGACGGAGGAACCGCCATCCGTCGCGCAGCGACTCGAGACCGGGACGCACGATCGCGCCCTCGGGGCGGATGGCCGGCAGCGACCAGAGCCCGAGGAAATTCGCGAGCATCAGCACGACGTCGACGGAGTACGTCCAGGCGTAGCCGGTGAGCGCCACCAGGATGCCGGCGAGAGCGGGGCCGCCCATGACCATGATTCCCATCGTGATCCCGTTCAGGGCCGAGGCGGCCGGGAGCAGATCGCGGGGGAGGAGTCGCGGGACGATCGCCTGACGGGTGGCCGAGACGATGGAGTTCGCCGCCGCGTTGACGACGCTGAGGACGTAGAGCCACGCGACGGTCTCCAGGCCGGTCCAGGCGAGTACCGCGAGGACGATGGTGGATGCCCAGGTCACCGATGCGGCGAGGAGGGCGACGCTGCGGCGGTCGAACGCATCCGCCAGCATCCCGCCGTAGATACCCGCGATCACCATGGGGACCAGGCCCGCGACGGCGATCATCGCGACCGCGAAGGTCGAGCCGGTGAGCGCGTACATGTGGAGCATGATCGCGACGATCGTCAGCTGGCCGCCCAGCCCGGCGAGGGTCGATCCCGCCCACATCCGGGCGAAGGCGGGACTCGCCGAGAAGGGTCGCAGATCGATGAAGGTGTCGCGACTCAGGCGGGGCATCGTCCGAGCCTATGGGCTGGTAGACTCTTCAGGTTGCCGTTGGATCGGCCGCGGATAAAGAGAGCCCCCACATCAGGTGACGGGCGCCGCGCAACAAAGAGGAAGGGGATCACCTATGGCACTGGAAGCAGACGTCAAGAAGGCGATCATCGAAGAGTACGCGACGCACCCCGGTGACACCGGATCCCCCGAGGTGCAGGTCGCGATGCTGACGCAGCGTATCAAGGACCTCACCGAGCACCTCAAGGAGCACAAGCACGACCACCACTCGCGTCGTGGCCTGTTCCTGATGGTCGGCCAGCGTCGTCGCCTGCTGGGTTACCTGCAGGACATCGACATCGCGCGCTACCGTTCGCTCATCGAGCGTCTGGGCCTGCGTCGCTGAGCATCAGCGTCTAGCGTTCAATCGCGCAGAACATTCTTGAGAAGGCCGCCTCCCGGTGTGGAGGCGGCCTTCGTCGTACAGGTGAGGGTAGCGGGCTCCTTTAGGCTGATCCCACATCGAGAGGGGACAGCGACGTGCACATGCGCCGGCGTACCAAGATCATCAGCGTGCTGTTCGTCGTCGCCGCGTCCGGCGCGATCGTACTTTTCGTCGTCATGCCGGATTCGGTCCTGCAGCAGGCCCTCGCCGCGGCTGCCACCGTCGTCGCCGCGGTCGCGATCTGGTTTCAGATCAAGGCCGAGAAGGACGTCGCGATCGGCGAGTTCATCATGAACCTCAACACGACGTTCAACGACAACGCCTCCATCGAACGGGTCTACCGCCGCCTGGTGCGCGAGAAGAGACTGACCGACCGTGATCAATATGACGCGATGGTCTATCTCACCTTCTTCGAGACGTGTTACCTGTTGCACGTGCGCGGGGTCGTGGATATCGCCCTCCTGGATGATCTGTTCGGCTATCGCTTTTTCATCGCGATGCACGATCCTGACATCCAGCGGATCGAGTTGATCCCCGATCGCTACAGCTACCGGAATCTCATCACCTTGTACGACCTCTGGCGCGATTATGTGCGGGCGCAGGATCGATGGAGTGAGTACGCGTCTTCGAGCGAACTGGAGGTCGCGTTGGGTGATGAATACGAACGGCTACTGCACCGCAGCGGAGGTCAGCGAAAGGGCGTCACACGTGGTTCGGCTACGTCGATCGCGTCCTGACGAAGGAGCCGAGATCCACGCGCTCCTCGAGGCGGCCGCGAGCACCGAGCCAGTGGGCCGGTTCGTCGTGGATCCGTTGGAGTTCGTCGAGCGTCACCTCGATGGCCCGGAAGGGTTCACGCTGGTCGCCGACGTCGACCATTGTGTCGTCGCTGCACTGATCGTCCGCTTGCCTGCGGACGCTGAGGACAACCTCGCCCGCGACCTCGGATGCGACGAAGCCACGGTCGATGCTGCCGCCCATATCGAGTCGGTGGCCGTGGCTGAGCCGCATCGCGGCGAAGGTCTGCAGCGGGCGCTGCTGGGTTCGGCGGAGGCGGAGCTCCTCCGCCGACGGGTGCCGGCGGTGTTCGCAACGGTCGCCCCTGACAATGCGCCGAGCCTTCGCAATTTCCTCGGGGCGGGCTACATCGAGCTTGCGCGCCGAGAAAAGTACGGTGGCCTGAGTCGGATCGTCGTCGGCAAACGCGTGGTCTAGGCGCGGGCGGCGACGAGGTCGGGGTGGTGGATGGATGCCACGTCCGGGTGGGCCCGCAGGCGCGACTTCAGGGCATTCTCGCCGTAGAGGGCGTGGATGGGATTCGTGGGGTCCTGCGTCACCCCGCGGGCCTCGGCGGCGAGCTCGGCGGGCAGATCGATCAGCGGCAGCTTCGAATCGAGCGCCGGGTTGAAGAAGTACGGCACCGAGATGCGGTCGTCGGGAAGCCGCGGGGAGACGACCCGGTGGTTCGTGGCGATGAGATAGCCGCCGGTGGCGTACTCGAGCATCTCGCCGATGTTCACCACGAACGCGCCGGGAACCGACGGCGCGTCGACCCACTCGCCGCCACGCTGCACCTGCAGGCCGCCCTTGCCGGGCTCGACCCAGAGCAGCGTGAGGACGCCGGAATCCTTGTGCGCGCCGACGCCCTGCTGCG
>JACEFY010000128.1 GCA_016807485.1 Stenotrophomonas maltophilia
ATCCGGCGATGGCGTCGGTGCCTCCTGGCACAGTGGGGGGATGCTGCAGACCCTCGCCGTCGCCGGATACCGCTCGCTGCGCGATGTCGTCGTGCCGCTGGCGCCCCTCACGGTCGTCACCGGACCGAACGGATCGGGCAAGTCGAACCTCTACCGGGCGCTTCGACTGCTGGCTTCGGCCGCGCGCGGCGAGCTGGTCGGCGCCGTCGCGCACGAGGGCGGGCTCTCATCGCTGCTGTGGGCGGGTCCGGAGAACGGCGGCACCCAGGGGACCGTCCGGAAGGGGCCGATCGCCGTGCGGCTCGGGTTCGCCTCGGATGAGCTGGGCTATCTCGTCGACCTCGGCATTCCGCAGGCCGAGCCGGGCGATCCGTTCAGCCGCGATCCGGAGATCAAGCGCGAACAGGTGTTCGCGGGCGCTTTCGCCAAGCCGGCGACACTGCTCATCGACCGCGCGCGCCAGAACACGCGGGTGCGCGAGGGCACGTGGTCGAACCTCGATCAGAAGCTCGCCCCCTACGAGAGCATCATCACCGACCTCGCCGACGGCGACGCGGGCCCCGAGCTTCTGGGCCTGCGCCGCGCCATGGGCGGCTGGCGGTTCTACGACCACTTCCGGGTGGATGCGGCCTCCCCCGCGCGCCGCCCTCAGGTGGGCACACGGTCGCACACCCTCGCGCACGACGGGGCGAACCTCGCGGCGGTGTGGGCCACGGTCGTCCAGGCCGGGTTCGGCGCCGACCTCGACCGCGCCGTCGACGAGGCATTTCCCGGCAGCCGCGTGCGTGTCGCGACCTCCGACGGGCTGTTCCGCCTGACGCTGCAGCAGCCGGGTCTCCTGCGCCCGCTCCAGACGGCGGAACTCTCCGACGGCACGCTGCGCTACCTGCTGCTGTGCGCCGCGCTCCTTCCGGCGCGCCCCGCGCCCCTCATCGTGCTGAATGAGCCGGAGGCGAGCCTGCACGTCGCGCTCTTGCCCGCGCTCGCGCGGCTCGTGTCGCGCGCCGCCGAGCGCGCGCAGGTGATCGTGGTCTCGCACGCGTCGTCGCTCATCGCCGGCCTCGGCGATGCCGGCCGCATCCAGCTCCGCTCCACCGCCGCCGGCACCGAGGTTGACGGTCAGGGATTCCTCGACGCACCCGCGTGGAACTGGGGGTCGCGCTGACCCGCGGTCGCCCCCGTCGTCGCCGATGGGCCCACGACACCTGTGGAACAATGGCGCTGACGAATCCGATCTCTGGGGGAAGGATCGCCGGCGGCCAGGTATCGGTGCCGCGGCGCGACACACATGAACGAGCCTGCGAAGCAGAACCTGACCGCCGTCGTCATCGAAGACGATCCCGACATCCAGACCCTGCTCGTCGATGTCTTCGACGCGGCAGGTTTCCGGACGATCACCGCCGACAACGGCCTCGACGGGGTGCGCGCCGTCGAAGAGCACCAGCCGATCATCACGACCCTCGACATCAACCTGCCCGGCATCGACGGCTTCGAGGCCGCGCGGCGCATCCGGAAGTTCAGCACGACGTTCATCATCATGCTGTCCGCCCTCACCGAGGAGACCGATGTGGTGCTCGGGCTCGGAGCGGGCGCCGACGAGTACCTGCTGAAGCCCTTCCGGCCGCGCGAGCTGCGCGCGCGCGTGGAGGCGCTGCTCCGGCGTCCTCGCATGGAGAGTGCGATCGCGGCCGCCATGGAGATCCCGATCGCGGCGGAGGTCCCGCCGGCCGCGGCCGCCCCCGCGCCGAAGTGGATGTCCCACCACGACCTCCATCTCGATGTCGACGCACGTCGTGTGGTGGTGGGTGGCGCCGACGTGGAGCTCACGGCACCGGAGTTCGATCTGCTCGCGGCGCTGCTCGAGTCGAAGCGGCGCGTGCGCAGTAAGGCGGATCTGACGCTCATCCTGCGCCAGGAGGAGTTCGCGACCTCCTACTACGTCGGCGACGCCGACAAGCGTGCGATCGACGCACACATCACCTCGCTGCGCGCCAAGCTCGACGACGACGGCGCCGACCCGCGCTACCTCGAAGCGGTGCGCGGCGTGGGGTACCGCCTCACTCCGTGAGCACTTCCCACGGCGAACTGTCGTGGTCGGTGATTCCGAGCGTGGGGTCGTCCCCCTGCGTCCACCACTGGGCGACGAACGGCGTGCCCTTGAACAGCACCCGCGCGCCGGCCTCGTAGATGCCGTCGCCCGTCCACTCGGGGGAGGGGCCCGGCGGCAGCGTCGGCAATGCCCATGGCTTGTCGGTGGGCAGCACCGGACCGATGAGCGTCCAGGCGGTCTCGGTGCCGCTCACGGTCGGGTCGTCGGGCTCGGAACCACCCTGGACCCACCACTTCGCGGCGTAGACGTTGCCACGCCAGACGACGCGGATGCCGGACGAGTAGGGCGTGTCTTCGGACCAGATCGGGTACGGGCTCGTCGCAGGGTCGTCGGTGGCCACGGGCGTCGGGCGCACCGGCTTCGTGGGCGTGGGCGCGGGGCGCCCGTCGAAGCCCGCGGACAGCACATCGGCGAAACTCTGCCCGCGCTGGTCGACACCGCTGCACTCGTTGGAGACCACCGACGTGTCCGGGTAGTTCGGCCCGCACGTGCGGTCGCGGTTGAGCGACCACATCGACATGCGTTCGAGTCCACGGTCATCGGCGAACGCGTTCAGGTCGGCCGCGTCATCCAGGTCGAACACTTCGCCCTCGACGTCGTTCTGACCGATCATCGGCGTCGCTCCGAGCACCGACCACGCGCCCCCCTGCGGGAGCTCGACGTCGAGCTTGTCGTAGAGAGCGCTCAGCTGACGGTGGGTCGCCGTCAGGGCATCCATCGACGCGTCCGCCATGCTCTTGCCGGCGAGGTCCACGCCATAGTCCATCGTCATGACGTTGACTCCGGCGAGGTCCACCCCCGCCTCCAGCATCTGCTCGACCGCGGTGATCCCTTCCTCGGTCAGACCGGTGGGCGCGACGGGCAACGTGAGCCACACGCCGAGGGTGTCATCGGCGGGTCGGTCGGCCTGCAGCAGCGCCACCGCCTCGGCGCGGCGCTTGCCCGCGAGCTCGTCGCTCAAGTTCACTCCCTCGATGTCGAGGTCGATCGTGGAGAGCGAATAGCGATCGACGACCGCCCCGTAAGCATCCGCGAGATCCGCGCTCGTCGTGCACGCGCCGCCCAGTTCGGTGTTGATCGCGCCGCCGAACGACACGGCGACCTCCGCGCCGCTCTGTCGGATGCGCGCGATGCGACGGTCGAGGTCGAGGTCCGTCGACGCGCCCTCCATCGAGTAGAAGGTGCCCCACGACGGCTCGCACGCATCGGGCGCGGCCGCGACGATGAACGACAGCATGACCGTGGAAGGCGACGCGATCTCAGGCATGTCCGAGACCTTTGCGGCCGTGACGTCGAAGTACCCGCCGAACCAGCGGGGCGCGGCGACGACGCGGTCGGCGTCTGCCTCCGCCTGGCGCTCTGCGAACGCCGGAATGCCGACAGCGGCGCCGATCACCCCCAACACGACCACGACGCCCGCACTCACGCGCCAGGGCGACAGTCTCTTGCCGGGATGACGACCTCCACCCGAACGGCTCACGCGCCCACCTTCTTCGCAGTGTTCTTGGACTTCTTCGACTTCTTCGGCTTCTCGGTCGTGCTCGACGTCACGGCCTTCTGCTTCTTCTTGTCGGGCTTCGGCGCGACACCGGGAGCCGCATGCCCCTCGTGCAAGGACGCCCGCCAGTCGAGTGCGGCGTCATCCGACTCCGGCGGTGACGTGTCGATGTCCGAGCGCACATCGACGTACATCCAGTCGGTGAGACCGATCCAGACGTCCACGATCGAATTGCGGATGCCGATGTTCGCGATGATCGCCCATGTGGCGCAGAAGGCATTGAAGGCGGAGAACGCGAACGTGCCCCAGTTCTGCGCGAGGTAGCTGTTCCAGGCGATCCACACCGAGAACGCGACGATCACATAGGGCGCCACGACGTACAGCAGCTGCGTGGCGGTGCGGTCTTTCACCTTCGGCGTGCGCGCGAAGGGGATCTTCATCCCGGTGAGACCCTGTTGGATCGACTTGAGCACGCCGGCGAGATTGACGGGCAGCATGATCAGGTTGAAGCCGTAGATGCGGAAGATGTCGGTGCGCTTGTAGCCCGTGTAGTGGAGGTCGCTCGCCATCGCGAGGAAGTACGGCACCGCTCCGAGGAGGAGGAGCGCGCTCACCAGACGGCTGTCGTACGGGTAGACGAGGAGGAAGATGAGGCCGAAGCTCGCCCAGGCGATCGACGCCATGTAGTTCATGCGCAGGGCCACTTCGCCGACCGACAGCGGCTTGTGGGCGAGGCGCCGCTCGCGCATCTGCTTCCACAGCTTCGGCAGGATCAGCAGCCCGCCGTTGGCCCACCGGCGGCGCTGGACCACCAGTGAGCCGAAGTCGGGAGGCGTCGCGCTGTAGCTGAGTCGCTCGGGGTAGTTGCTGAGCGTCCACCCGTGCTCGCCGAGGTCGACGCTGGACTCGGTGTCTTCGATGACGGTGCGGTCCTGCACGTAGCGCCGCACTTCGAAACCGTCCTCGGTGGTGATCTCGAGGATGTCGTCGAGGGCTTCCATGCGGATGACCGCGTTGGCGCCCACCCAGAAGGTGGCGTTGTGGGCCGTCATCCCCTGGTGGAGGATGTGCTGCACGTCGGTCGTGGCTCCCGACAGGCGTTCGATGCGGCTCGGAGCACCGCGGAATGACGAGTAGGGCGTCTGCGTGACGGCCACCTTCACGTTCTCGGGCTGCTCGAGATAGTGCACGAGCCGCAGACAGTAATCGCGCAGCAGAACGGAGTCGGCGTCGAGCGTCAGCACGAACTCCGAATACGGCACCTCGAGGTCGGCGGCGGCCCCACCGGGCACGGGCACCAGGACCACGCCGTCGGAAGGCTCGTGCTCCGCGAACCGACCACCGAGCAGCCCGATGTACGAGTTGAGGTTCATCGCCTTGTTGGCCTCGTGCGACAGCGAGGCGTAGCGCTTGCGCTCGAACGAGGTGACCTCGACGGAGAAGATCCAGACGAGCCGGCGGAAGAGCTCGTGGACGCGGGCGTCGGGGATGCTCTCCCCCGCCGCGATGGCGGCATCCACCGCGACGGCAGTCGTCTCGAGATCGTCGGCCAGCCCGAGCAGCACCTCGTCGACGAAGAAGTCGTCGACGTGGTCTTCACTCGGTTCGTCGGCGGCGCGCGCGCGCAACCATGCCACGGCACGGCGGTACTCACCGACCAGACGGGTCATCGCGTGAGAGGACAACCCGCCCGCGGTGCGCATCTCGCTCTCACAGGCCGTCAGTGCGTCGGAGAACCACTCGGCCGGCTCGTCGAGGGCCGCAGTCATCTCGGCGGCGATCGCGCGGGTCTCCTGCAGACGCTCCGCCACGACGGGATCGGTCGGATATGGGTTGTCGTCGAGCAGGAGCACCACCCGGAGGGCGGGGTACTCCTGGATCGCAGCCGACCACAGGGTCTTCCGGATGACACCGGGCTCCTCGGCGTACGACGGCACGAGCACCGTCAGGATCTCGTGCGGCGTCGAGAAGTGCCGATCGAGTTCGGCTCGCGCGGCCCGCCGGTGCGCACGGAACCGTTGGAACGCGCCCTGGCGGGCGACCAGGTACATGAGGGCCGAGAACATCAGGAACGTGACGACGAGGATGTACGACAGCGCCTCGATGATGCGCGCGGGCGTGTCGAAGACGCCGGTGAAGAAGAGGCTCACCACGACGGTGAACACATAGAGAGCCCAGATGGCCACGGTCATCCAGATGGCGACCCGCCCCCAGATGAGCTTCGCGGTCGACGGGCGGGCATGCACCGCCGGCAGCGGCGTCTGGGAACGCTCGGTCCCCCACTGGCGCCGACGTTTCGGCATCCGGATCTCTTCGACGTCCGCGGGCAACGCGGAATCTGCGACGACCATCTTTCACTCCCCCACACAGAGCGCGGCCCGCATCGCATGAACGGACCGCACAACGACCTTAGCGTGCCCCCCGCGACCGGTGCGTCGCGGCCTCGGTCCTCCGACTCGACCGGTCTCGGTCGGTGACGATCAGTCGCGGATCGTCGCGCCGAACCGCTCTGCGGCGACCGCCACCCCGGCGAGTTTCGCGTCGGAAGCCTCGGCCGCCGTCAGCGTGCGGTCGTCGGCGCGGAAGCGCAGCGCGAAGGTCAGGCTCTTCGTCCCCTCCGGAAGGCCGGTGCCGCGGTAGTCGTCGACGAGACGCGCGGCTTCCAGCAGTGCGCCGGCGCCGTCCGTCAACGCGGCCGCGACGTCTGCGGCGGCGATGTCGGCACCGACCAGGAGCGACACGTCCTGCGTCGCCGCGGGGAATGCCGACAGCGACGCGGCCGCCTCCGGCGGACCGGCGAGCGCAAGTGCCGCATCGAGGTCGAGTTCGGCGACGTAGACACGACCGGGCAGGTCGGCCTCGGCGGACACGGCCGGCAGGATCTCGCCGACGTAGCCGATCTCCGTTCCGGCGACCGACAGGATGCCG
>JACEFY010000129.1 GCA_016807485.1 Stenotrophomonas maltophilia
AAAGGGGAGAAGGGGGGGTCGTCGCGAGCCGGAGGGCAGCCAGGGCGCGAGCCGGCGCGAGTTCCTCCGTCGCACGGGCATCGGCGCGGCCGGCCTCGCGATCGGCGGGTCGGCGGCCGCCGCCGTCACCACCGCGGCGACGGTGCATCCGCCCGAGTTCGCGCCGCTGACGCCGCGCCACACACCCGGGTTCGATCACGTCGTCGTCGTGATGTTCGAGAACCGCAGCTTCGACAACGTCGTCGGTCACCTCTACACCGCACAGGAGAAGTCGGCGGATCAGTTCGACGGGATCGCGCAGGGCAGCTACGCAAACCCCGGCCCCGACGGCACGCCGATTCCCGCGCACGTCTACACCGGATCGACCGACTCGATCATGCAGCAGCCGCAGCCCGACCCCGGTGAGACCTACCCCCACGTGAACACCCAGCTGTTCGGCGTGATCGACCCACCCGAGAACGCCGACCTGCGCAACGGACCGATCGCCGCCCCCTTCAACTCCCCCGCCGCCGAGCAGCCGGCGACCAACTCCGGGTTCGTCGAGGACTACATCGTCAACTTCCGGCTCAGCAAGCGGCGCGAGCCGACGCCGGAGGAGTACAAGAACGCGATGGGCGGGTTCAGCCCCGACATGCTGCCGGTGCTGTCGACCCTCGCCCGCGAGTTCGCGGTGTACGACCGCTGGTTCGCCGGGGTCCCGTCGCAGACCTTCTGCAACCGGTCGTTCTTCCACGCATCCACCTCGCACGGCTACGTCACCAACCACAACGGCGACGACTACGAGAAGTGGATCAACGCCCCCGTCACGCCTACCATCTTCAATCGACTCGAAGAAGCCGGCATCCCGTGGCGCGTCTACTACGACCCGACGCAGCTCGTCTCGCTCACCGGGATGCTGCACGCGTCGGTGCTCGAACGGCACTGGAAGACGAACTTCCGCGACATGGACCAGTTCTACGCCGACGTGCGGGCGGGCACCCTGCCGGCGTACTCGTTCGTCGAGCCGCGGATGGTGTTCAACCACAACGACATGCATCCGCCGTGGGGCGAGTTGCGCGACAGCGAACTCTCCCTCGATGACGGCACGCGCCTGCAGATCGACAACAGCGCGCACTCCGACGTGCGCGCGGGGGACAAGCTCATCCAGGACGTCTACGACGCCATCCGCACCAGCCGGAGCACGCGCGGTTCGAACGCCATGAACACGGCGCTCGTGATCACCTTCGACGAGCACGGCGGGACCTACGACCATGTCGCGCCGCCGTCGGCGACCCCGCCGGGCACGGGCGATGCCGGCGAGATGGGGTTCACGTTCGACCGGCTCGGCCTTCGGGTCCCGGCCATCGTCGTGAGCGCCTACACGGCGGCCGGCACCGTCATCCACGACGAGATGCACCACGGATCGATCATCAACACGCTGTGCCGTCAGCACGGCCTCCGGCCGCTCAACGCCCGCGATGCCGGGGCCAACCCGATCTACAACGCGATCAACTCCTCGACGCCGCGGCAGCCCTACACCTGGCCGAAGCCGACGTCGCTCTGGAAGCCCGCCAATCCCGAGGCCGTCTCGGAGCACACCACCGAGACGCACAAGCGCCGGCCCCTCACCTCGCCCGCGCGCGGCCTGCTCGGACTGCTCATGTCGCGGTTCAACCCCGAGGCCAGCGTGCCCAAGACCTACGGTGAGGCGTACGACGCACTCATCCGTTACGGCGACGGCCTCTTCGGCACCGTCGATCGGTGAGCGCGGACCGACCTCGGCCGACTACGCTCGAAGCGTGACCGAACGCGCCCCGCTCTCCCGCAAACTGTCCGCCATCGCCGAGTCGGCGACCCTCAAGGTCGACGCGAAAGCCAAGGCGCTGCAGGCCGCGGGACGACCGGTGATCTCGTACGCGGCGGGCGAGCCCGACTTCGCGACACCGCAGTTCATCGTGGATGCCGCAGCGGAAGCACTGCACGACCCGGCGAACTTTCGCTACACGCCCGCCGTGGGCCTTCCGGTGCTCCGCGAGGCGATCGCCGCGAAGACCCATCGCGACTCGGGCCTCGAGGTGTCCCCGGCTCAGATCATCGTCACCAACGGCGGCAAGCAGTCGGTCTACCAGGCGTTCCAGGCGGTCGTGAATCCGGGCGACGAAGTGCTCCTCCCCGCGCCGTACTGGACCACGTACCCCGAGGCGATCGCACTGGCCGACGGCACCCCCGTGGAGGTCTTCGCCGGAGCCGACCAGGACTACAAGGTGACGGTCGACCAGCTCGAAGCCGCGCGCACCGGCAAGACCACAGCGCTCGTGTTCGTCTCGCCGTCGAACCCGACCGGATCGGTCTACACCGCCGAGGAGACCCGCGAGATCGGCGAGTGGGCCCTCGCGCACGGCATCTGGGTCATCAGCGATGAGATCTACCAGAACCTCGTCTACGAAGGCGCCCGCGCCGTCTCGATCGTCGAAGCCGTGCCGGAGCTCGCCGGCCAGACGATCCTCGTCAACGGGGTCGCGAAGACCTACGCGATGACCGGGTGGCGCGTGGGCTGGATGGTCGGCCCGGCCGACGCCATCAAGGTCGCCGCGAACCTGCAGTCGCACCTCAGCTCCAACGTGAACAACATCGCGCAGCGGGCGGCGCTCGCCGCCCTCACCGGTCCGCAGGCCGAGGCCGAGGAGATGCGGGCGGCCTTCGACCGCCGCCGGAAGGTGATCGTCGCCGAGCTCGCGAAGATCCCCGGTGTCACGGTGCCGAATCCGCTCGGCGCGTTCTACGTGTACCCCGACGTGCGCGGCCTTCTCGGCCGCTCGTGGGGCGGCGTGCAGGCCGACACCTCGCTCGAGCTGGCCGACCTCATCCTCGACCAGGCGGAAGTCGCCGTCGTGCCGGGCGAGGCGTTCGGACCATCAGGATATCTGCGCCTGTCGTACGCCCTGGGCGACGACCAGCTGCTCGAGGGCGTGCAGCGCCTGCAGCGCCTCTTCGCCTGAGCGAGTGCCCTACAGCTCGACGCCCACCAGCACCGGTTCGGGTTGCAGCAGCAGTCCGAACTCGGACTGCACGCGCTGCTGGATGTAGCGCGCCAGCTCGGCGAGTTCGCCCGCCGTCGCCCCGCCGCGGTTCGTCAGCGCCAAGGCGTGCTTGCTGGAGAGCGCGGCGCGCGATCGCGGAAGACGGAATCCTTTGCGCAGCCCCGCGTGCTCGATGAGCCATGCGGCGCTGACCTTGACGTCGGGCTGCACCGACACGGGCGGGGGCACCACGCCGTCGTACGACTCCAGCGGGATGACCGAGACGGCGTCGACCTCGACGCTCAGCGGCCAGCGCGGGCATTCGTCGGGAAGGGTGCGGGCGAAGGAGGCCGAGACCACGGCGTTCTGGAAGAACGACCCGGCACTGTGGGTATCGGGATCGCCGTCATCGAGCACCATACCCTTGCGTGCCCGGGTCGCCAGCACGGTCTCGCGGATCCATGCGAGGGAGACCTCGGCATCCGGGGTCAGACCGAGGGCCTGCCGCAGTTGCGCACCCCGCACCGGGAAAGACCCCGGGCCCACCTCGGCGAGGTCGAGGGTGACCGACACGATGACGCCGCTCCGGCGCGCGCCCACTCCGTAGTGGGCCTTCAGCGCCGAGGTACGGAAGCCCAGTTCGAGCTCCGCCGCCGTCACCGTCGCCACCTCGCCGGTCGCCTCGTCGAGCAGCTCGACTTCGACGAGCGTCTCGACGATCTCCTGACCGTACGCACCGATGTTCTGAATGGGGGCGGCGCCGGTCGTCCCGGGGATCCCGGACATCGCCTCGATCCCGCGGAGGCCCTCGGCCACGGTGTACGCGACGAGATCGTCCCAGTCGTGGCCGGCCTGGATGCGCAGGCGCACGACGCCGTCGCGCGCGGAAGGGAGCCGCTCGATTCCGCGGTTGCGCACCAGGACGACCGTGCCCTCGAAGGGCTCATCGCCGACGAGGAGGTTCGAGCCGCCGCCGACGACCAGCCAGGGCTCGTCGTCGGCCCACAGCTGCGTCATCGTCGCGATGAGGTCCTCACGCGTCGTGGCCTCGACCATCCGCAGGGGGGTCGCGCCGGCGCGAAGTGTCGTGAGCTCCGCGAGCGGTCGCGGGTCGATCTCGCGGAGCGGGGCGGACACGTCAGGCATCCAGCCGCACGCGCACCTGGGCTTTGCCGAGCACCGTGGTCTCGCCGAAGGTCACGGTCAGGTCGATCCGTGCGACGCCGTCCTCGAGCGCGCCCACCTTCGCCGTGACGTCGAGGTCGGCGCCCGTGTCGGCGTCGACGACGACCGGCCGGGTGAAACGCACGCCGTACTCGAGGATGCGGCCGGCGTCGCCGAGCCAGGGGACGATCGTCTGTATGGCGAGACCCATCGTGAGCATGCCGTGCGCGAGGACACCGGGAAGACCGACGGCGCTCGCGACATCGTCACGGTAATGGATGGGGTTGAAGTCGCCGGAGGCGCCGGCGTACCGCACGAGCGACTCGCGCGTGAGGTGCACGGTGCGCTGGGCGACGACGTCGCCGACCTCCAGACCGTCGAGGGGCGTGACAGAGGCGCTCATGCGACCTCACCTCCGATCAGCAAGACCGACGTGGCGGTGACGACGTGGTCTCCCCCGCCGTCGGTGATCTCGGCGACGCTGGTGACCATGGCACCCTTGCCGAACGGGCGGACGTTCGTGATCTGCAGCTGCGCGACGAGCTCGTCGCCGGCGACGATCGGGCGCGTGTAGCGGAACCGCTGCTCCGCGTGGACAGTGCGTTCCAGCGCGATGCCCGAGTCGGGTTCGGCGAGCAGCTGCTGGAGGGTGAGATCCTGGATCACCATGGCGAAGGTTGGCGGCGCGACCACGTCGGCGTAGCCGAGGGCACGCGCGGCCTCGGGGTCGGTGTGCTGCGGGTCGTCGGCGAAGACGGCGCGCGCGAACTCGCGCACCTTCTCCCGGCCGACGAGGTAGGGCGCGGTCGGCGCGAACGCGCGACCGACCAATTCAGGGTTCACGGACACGCCTCGATCCTACCGAGGCCCGCTGTGGCCGAGACGAGCCGGCCCCGGGACTAACCCCCGCGCCCGGCTCGCGTGGCTGCCGAGAGGGCGGCGGAGTCAGGGACACCAGCCCTGGCGGGTCAGCGCGGCGCGGACGAGTGCGACGTCGCGCCCACGCTGCGCCCGGATGTGCGTCGACGTCACCTGCACCGGCTCCCACCCGGCGGCGCGATAGGCGGCGAGCTTTTCGATGTCGCGATTCCACTGGGCGCGCGCGACGCGGTGGTGGTCGCCCTGAATCTCGCACGCCACGCGGTACGAGGGGAAAGCGCCGTCGGCGATGCCCAGCAGGATGCCGCATCCATCGCGAACCTCGAAGTCGAGCGCCGGTTCGGGCAACCCGGTTCCCCGCAGGTTCTCGCGCCAATCGGTCTCGAGCATCGACATACTGTGCGGCGTGATGCGCTCGAGGGCACCGCGCAACGTCGGAGCACCGCGGCGCGTGCCGGCATCCACTGCCGCCTTCAGCTGCGCGAGCGTGGCGAGCTGGTGGTCCGCGCGGCGACGGCCGCGCTCGTCGCGGGGAATGCGCACCACCGCATCGCCGACTTTGACGAGGTCGCGTTCGGAGAGGTGGCGGGCGAGCATGACCCAGGCCGTCGCCGGAGTCGCCACACGGAGGCCGTCCACGACGGTGGTGTGCGCCAGCGATGGGCGGACCTGCGTACAGTCGACCCCGGGTCGGCGGAGGGTGCGGTGTGGGGAGAAGACAGCGACCTCAAGGTCGGCGTGCGGGATGCGGGAGGCATCGAGGAGTGCGGCGCCGTGCACCGCGAGCGCGGTGTGCCCCGTGAAGAAGGCGTGCGCGGGAAGGATGAGCGCCAGCGCGCGGGCGCGTTCGATGACCGCGACACGCGCGATCTCATCCAGCGGGTAGGGCACGTCGGGCGGAACGAACGCCTCCGTGGGCACGACCCGGACGCCTCGGAACGGCGCCTCGAGATCGGCTGCCCGCAGGCGACCCGCCGGAACCCCGAGGGCTCGCGCCTGGTCGAACCGGAAGGTACCGGCGAGACCGGCCGGGAGGGGCGCGGCGTGTCGAGGCATGCGCACGGTGCCGTGAACGGTTCACGCGCGGTGGCGCGGCGGCCCGATCAGCGGACAATCCCCCGAATCGGTCACCTGGGGAGGCGACGATGGATCCCCCGGATTCGGGGCCTCATGCTCGCACCGCATGCCGAGTGGGCGCGTCATGCGGCATCCCCGGCGCGATACCCGCGACGCGCGACCACTCCGGGAGACGCGGCGCACCCCGCGCGCCCTCAGCGCGTGCGGCGGGCCCGCACCGCGCGCAGCGCCATCTGGGCGGCGATGAAGGTCAGGAAGGCGGCGAACAGGATGTTCGCGGTGAGCGGTTCCAGCAGGGTGGCGATCCAGGCGCCGAGCGCGGTCGT
>JACEFY010000013.1 GCA_016807485.1 Stenotrophomonas maltophilia
GGCTACGAATACGGCCGTAGCGGCAACCCCACCCGCACCGCCCTGCAGCAGCAGCTCGCGGCGATCGAGGGCGGCGCGCACGCGTTCTCCTTCGCCTCGGGGCTCGCCGCCGAAGACGCACTGCTGCGTGCCGTGCTCTCGCCCGGCGACGAGGTGCTGCTCGGCAGCGATGTCTACGGCGGCACGCACCGGCTCATCTCCCGCGTGCTCGGCCCCTGGGGTGTGGGCCTCCGCGTCGTCGACATGAGCGACCTCGACCGCGTGCGCGCCGCCGTCGCCGATCGTGCGCCGAAGATCCTGTGGGTCGAGACGCCCTCCAACCCGCTCCTGCGCATCAGCGACATCGCGGAGCTCGCCGCCATCGGTCACGCGCACGGCTCGCTCGTCGTCGTCGACAACACCTTCGCGACTCCGGCGCTGCAGCAGCCGCTCGCGCTCGGCGCCGACGTCGTCGTGCACTCCACCACGAAGTACCTCGGCGGTCACTCCGACGTCGTCGGCGGCGCGCTCGTTCTCGACGACGACGCCCTCGCCGAGCAGGTCGGCTTCCTGCAGTTCGCCGCCGGCGCCGTGTCCGGTCCGCTGGATGCGTGGCTCACCACCCGCGGCATCAAGACACTCGACGTCCGGATGCAGCGGCACAGCGAGAACGCGGCATCCATCGCCGCCTTCCTCGACGGCCACGAGCGCGTCGCGCGCGTGTACTACCCGGGTCTCGCCTCCCACCCCGGCCATGCGCTCGCCGCACGCCAGATGTCGGCCTTCGGCGGCATCGTCTCGATCGCGCTCGAATCCGGCGAGGCAGCCCGCCGTTTCGCCGAGTCGACGCGCCTCTTCCAGCTGGCCGAGTCGCTCGGCGGGGTCGAGTCGCTCGTCAACTACCCCGACGCCATGACCCACGCCTCCGTCCGCGGCACCGAGGCGGCCGTGCCCGTCGAGATCGTGCGCCTGTCGGTGGGCATCGAGGGGATCGACGACCTCCTGGCCGATGTCGAGCAGGCGTTGCGCCGGTAGCCTCGGGGACATGACGCAACCTGCCCGCTGGGCGATCATCGGACCCGGGGCGATCAGCCTCTCCTTCGCCCACGGACTGCGGGTCGCCGAACACGGCGTGCTGCACGCCGTCGGCAGCCGCGACCTCGATCGCGCCGGCGCGTTCGCCGCCGAGCACGGGGCCGAGGTCACCGGCACCTACAGCGAGATCCTCGCGCGCGACGACGTGGATGCCGTCTACATCGGCACCGTCCACACGTCCCATGCCGAACTCGCCGCTGCGGCGCTCGAGGCGGGCAAGGCGGTGCTCTGCGAGAAGCCGCTCACGACGACGCCGGACGACACCCGCGCGCTCCTCGGTGTCGCCGAGCGCACCGGCCTGCCGCTCGTGGAGGCGTTCAAGTATCGGTTCGGTCCGTTCCCCGCGCTCCTGCGCGACCTCGTCTCGACCGGCGTGCTGGGGGAGATCACCGAGATCGAGTCGTCGATCGGCTTCATGGCGGGCGATCGCACCGGACGGCTCTTCGACCCGACGACGGCGGGCGGCGCCATCCTGGATGCCGGGTGCTATCCGGTCTCGCTGGCCGTCGGTGTCGCCGCGTGGGCGGGAATACCCGACACGGCGGCCATCCGCTCGGCGTCGGGCGTCGTCGGAGACGTCGACGAGCAGGCCGACGCCGTCATCGACCTCGGCGGCATCACGGCGCACGTGCGCACCGCGATCACCGCCGACCTGCCGCGCGCCGCGATCATCCGGGGCACGGCGGGCACGCTCGAGGTGCCGAACATCTGGGGCAGCCGCGACGAGAGCACCGGCGCCGCCACGCTGCGCCGCGCCGACGGCTCCGTCGAAGAGCTCACGACGGCGACCGTGAACCCCATGGCCGCCGAGGGCGACGCGACGATCGCGGCGCTCCGCGCGGGACGCACGCAGGCGCCCGAGATGCCGTGGCGCGAGACCGTGGCCATCGCCGACCTGCTCGACGCCTGGCGCGCCGCGCTGTAGATTCGCACCGCGCCGGCGCGTGCGTTCAGACGGCGCGCACCGACCCGGGCCGCGGGCCGTGCAGCTCGAGGTGCAGGCGCTCCATGCGGGCATCGAGGAGTGCGGCCGAGTCGGCGGCATCCTTCAGCTCCACCAGCAGCCCGTCGGGGACGGCGCCATCGTACTTGTAGTAGATCTTGTGCTCGAGGCTCGCCCAGAAATCCATCGCGATCGTGCGGAACTGCACCTCGACGGCGACTTCGACCCGGCCCGTCGAGAGGAAGACGGGCACCTCGATGATCACGTGCAGGCTCTTGTACCCGTTGGGCTTCGGTGCGGCGATGTAGTCCTTCACCTCGCGCACGCGGATGTCGTCCTGCTGGGTCAGGAGGTCGAACAGGCGGTAGGCGTCTTTCGCGAAGCTCGTCGTCACCCGCACCCCGGCGATGTCGGTGATGTGTGCGCGGATCGACTCGAACGACGGATCGATGCCCTTGCGGGTCACCTTGTCGATGAGGCTGTCGGCGGTCTTCACCCGCGCCGAGACGTGCTCGATGGGGTTGTAGTCGTGCGTCAGCTGGAATTCGTCGCGCAGGATGCCGAGCTTCGTCTCCACCTCGCGCAGCCCGAACTGGTACTCGAGCAGGAAGCGCTGGAACTCGTCGCGGAGGGCCCGGAGCTCGCCGGGCGAGAACGTCGCAATGCCCTCGTCGGTCATGACGGACAGGGGCTGCGGGGTGACGGCCATGATCCGACGCTATCGATCGCGCATTGTCGTCGGCTGTGAGTGCAGAATGGATGCCGGGTATGCACATACCCGACATGCATGGAGGTGGGGATGTCGGTACGGCTGAGTCTGCTCGCGATCCTGGATCAGGGTCCCTGCTACGGCTATCAGCTGCGGAGCGAATTCGACCGTCGCACGGGCTCGACCTGGCCGCTCAACGTCGGCCAGATCTACAACACGCTCGACCGGCTCGAGCGCGACGGCCTCGTGACGCGCGGCGACGTCGACGCGCAGGGGCACGTGTTCTGGCACATCACCGCGGCCGGATCGGCGGACGTCGCCGACTGGCTCGCGCACCCCGTCGAGCGCCCCTCGGGCACGCGCGACGAGCTCGCGGTGAAGCTCGCCGTCGCCGCGACCCTTCCGGGCGTCGACGTCGCTCCCGTGATCGCCGCGCAGCGCCGGGCCACGCAGCTCCGCCTCGACGCCCTGCGCGCCGAGGAAGCCCCGGCATCCGACCTCGCGGGCGAGGTGCTGCGGGACGCAGTGGTCTTCGCCGCCGAGGCCGAACTGCGCTGGCTCGAGCGCACGGCCGAACGCGTGGCGCAGCATCCGGGCGCGGCGCACGGCCTCGCGCTCGCGGCGGACGCGCCCAAGCGGGGGCGGCCGGCGCGGGTGCGTGATGCCACCGCCACCCCGGCTGGCTAGGCTCGCTGCATGACCGCGCTGCTGACGACCGCCACCGAGCTGGACTCCCTCATCCGGAGCGGTCGCGCGCCCGTCGTGCTCGATGTGCGGTGGCGGCTCGGCGGTCCCGACGGGCACCCCGCCTATCTCGAGGGCCACATCCCGGGAGCCGTGTTCGTGCGGCTCGACGACGAGCTCGCCGCCCACGGCGAGCCCTCCGACGGGCGGCATCCCCTCCCCGCCGCGGCCGACTTCGAGGCATCCGCCCGGCGCTGGGGGATCGACGACGGCGACACCGTCGTCGTCTACGACGACTGGCAGGGCTACGGCGCGGCGCGCGCGTGGTGGATGCTGCGCGACGCCGCCGTCGAGCACGCGCGCGTCGACGGGCTGCCGCTCGAGGCGGGCGAGGTGACCCCGGCATCCGGTTCGGTCGCGCTGCGTCCCGGGCAGCTGCCGCAGCTCACGATCGACGAGGCCGCGGCACTCGCGCAGGACGGCGTGCTCCTCGACGCGCGCGCCGGCGAGCGCTACCGCGGCGAGAGCGAGCCGATCGACCCGCGCGCCGGCCACATTCCGGGGGCGCTCAGCGCGCCGACGAGCGAGAACGTCGACGAGCAGGGGCGGATGCGCAGCTCCGCCGACCTGCGGGCCCGCTTCGCGACGTTCGACATCGGCGACGGCCCGGTCGGCGTGTATTGCGGCTCGGGTGTGAGCGCGGCGCAGGAGGTGCTCGCGCTCGCCGTCGCGGGCTACGACGCGGCCCTGTATCCGGGCTCGTGGAGCCAGTGGTCGAATCACCCCGATCGCCCGGTGGCCACCGGCGCCCAGCCCTGACCCGCTACTCAGCAAACTGCCAGGTGCGCGACCGATCCGATCGGGCGCCCAGTGCGAATGACTCCCCGGTGGGGGACGCGCCCGAAGATGCCCGCAGCACTGTGGGGACAGCGGCACGGCCATCGGCGGCGAGTCGGGGGGCTCGTCTGAGCGGATCGCTCAGCCTTCCACCCTGCGGCGGTGCCGGGGACGTCTCTTCGGCACCGCCGCCACTGGCGACGACGCGGTCAGTCGCTCGCGCGCCAGGTGTGCTGCGGGGCATAGCCGAGAAGGCGCCGCGCCTTCTCGATCGAGAACAGCGAGTCGTTCTCGCCGAGATCGCCGCGCACCTCGACGTCGGGGAACACCTCGGCGACGAGCTCGGCGTTCGGCCGTGACATCACCGTGTCGGGCGAGGCGATCAGGAACCGGTCGAAGCCGGGGGGCGCCGCCTCGAGCGCCCGCTCGATCGCGTGCGCGCCGTCGCGCGCGTCGATGTACGACCAGGCGTTCCAGGCACGCTCGCGGGCGTCGGCGTCGAACGACGGGAACTCCGCGTAGTCGGCGGGGACCATGACGTTCGAGAAGCGGAGCGCCGTGATCGAGACCTCCGGATGCCACCGCACGAGCTCGATCGCCATCGTCTCCTCGAGGTGCTTCACGAGCGAGTACACCGTCTCGGGCCGGGCGGGGTACTCCTCGTCGACGGGCAGGTAGGGCGGCGGCGCATCGTCGAACGGCAGTCCCTGCAGCGTCTCGCTCGAGGCGTAGACGATGCGGGTGATGCCGAGGCGGATCGCGGCCCAGAACAGGTTGAAGGTGGCCGCCATGTTGTTGTGGAAGGTCGCGACGTCCGAGCGGATGCCGGGCGCGGGGATCGCGGCGAGGTGCACGAGCGCGTCGATGCCGTCGTGGCGGTTGTCGACCGAGGTGAGCGCGTCGACCACCTGGCCGTAGTCGGTGAGGTCGACCTGCACGAAGCCGGGCCCGCGGGTGCCGACGGCATCCAGTCCGATCACCTCGTGCCCGGCGGCGGTGAGTTCTCTGACGACGACGGTTCCGAGCTTTCCGGATGACCCGGTGACGGCGATGCGCATGATGTGTCCTTTGAGTGCGGCTCAGTGGCGGGGCGCGGCAGTGGAGTCGCGCACGATGAGCTCCGGCTCGATCATGCCGTAGTCGGGCGCCGATCCGTCCTCGAGGGCCGCCAGCAGGGAGGTCATCGCGAGCGTCCCGAGAGCGTGGAAGTCCTGCCGGACCGTGGTGAGCGGCGGCAGGAAATGGCGGGCATCCGGCAGATCGTCGAAGCCGATCACGCTGATGTCCTCCGGCACGGCCACGCCGCGGGTGGCGAGCCCGTGGATGAGGCCGAGGGCCATCTGGTCGTTGCCCGCGAAGATGGCCGTCACGTCCGCGGGAATCGTCGACGGATCGGCGCCCACCCGGAAGCCGAAGTCGCTCGTCCAGTCGCCGACGATCTGGTCCGGCACTTGGAGCCCTCCCGCCGCGAGCCTCTCGGTGTAGGCGCGGGCGCGGACGCGCGCATCGGCCCAGTCGTCCGGTCCGGCCAGATGCAGGATCCGCCGATGACCCAGCTCGAGCAGGTGGTCGACGGCGTGCACGGCGCCGGCATACTGGTCGACCGCGACGGTCAGGACCTCGTCCTCCGGGTCGGCCTTCACCAGAACGATCGGCAGGTCGCGGGAGACGGCGTGGACGTCGAGCAGCGTCGAATATCGCGGCGCGATCACGCACAGCGCGTCGACATCCTGCCCGCGGAGGTAGGCCAGCGCGTCGCCCATCCCGAGCGAGGGTCCCGCGCCCACGGTGCTGGCACTGACCATGTACCCCGCCGCGCGCGCGGCCTCTTCGAGACCGCGCATCGTGCTGCTCGGCCCGTACTGCACCGGACTGTCGACGAGGACCCCGATGCGTCGGCTGCGGTTCGTCGCCAGTGCGCGGGCTGCCGAGCTCGGCGCGTACTGCATCTCCTCCATTGCCGCGAGCACCCTGGTCCGCGTGGATTCGCGGATGTTCGGGCGGTCGTTGATGACGCGTGACACGGTCTGGTGTGAGACGCCGGCAAGCGCGGCGACGTCGTAGATGCTGGCCTTTCCCCGCGATCGCAGCGCGGACGCGTCGGATGAGGTCACCGCAGCTCCTTTCGCGTCGTCGGGACGGGTTGAGGAGAACGCTACCCTCGCGGAAAAGTGAGCGGTAACAATTCGGTCCGACACGCTTGCCTTAGTTCCATTGTGAGCGCTAACATCGCCGACAGCACCAGTGGTGTCCGCTGGGCACCGCCCTCACCCGATGACGGTGGGGAAGAAATCTCAATGAGGAGACGGGCAATGACCCATAGCAAGCGAACGTTCGGTCTGATCGGTCTGATCGCGGTCGGCGCACTCGCGCTCGGACTCGCCGGCTGCGCAGGCGGTGGCGGCGACACCGGTTCGACCGGAGACGCCGGCGGAGACGACCTCATCACCGTCGGCTTCGTCGCCGTCGGCCCCGAGGGCGGATGGCGCGATGCCAACGAGCAGGCGATCAAGGACGCGTTCACGACCGAGGCCGGATTCGATCTCAAGTACGCACCGGCGGCGAGCCCCAGCGACCAGAAGTCGCAGCTCGATGCCTTCTCGACCTTCGTCAACGACGAGGTCGACGCCATCCTGTTGACGGCCACCGAGGCGTCCGGCTGGGATGACTCGCTCAAATTGGCACAGGAAGCGGAGATCCCCGTGATCCTGCTCGACCGCGGTGTCGACGCCCCCGACGACCTGTACGTCACCCGCATCGCACCGGACAACGTCAAGGTCGCCGAAGAGGTGGGGACATGGGCGCTCACCGCGTTCCCCGAGGGCGCCAACTACTACGTCCTGGAGGGTGTGCCCGGACTCTCCGTCGTCAACGAGCGCAACGAGGGCTTCGACGCCGCG
Source organism: Stenotrophomonas maltophilia (assembly GCA_016807485.1). Lineage (GTDB taxonomy): Bacteria > Actinomycetota > Actinomycetes > Actinomycetales > Microbacteriaceae > Microbacterium. Next base: position 7,148 of record JACEFY010000013.1, read on the forward strand.
ATCGACGGCGCGACGGGGTGGAACAAGGTCGGCGCGCAGACCGCGAACTGGAGCGCGGAAGAGGGCAAGTCGGTCACGGAAACCGTGCTGAAGGCCAACAACAACGACATCCAGTTCATCTTCGCGCAGAACGACGAGATGGGCATCGGCGCGGCGCAGGCCGTGAAGGATGCCGGGCTCACCGCGGGAACCGACGTCAAGATCGCCACCATCGACGGCACCACCGGTGCACTCGAGGCGCTCGCGGCGGGCAACCTGAGCTTCGTCGCCCAGTACAACCCGTTCTTCGGTGACCTCGCCGTCGACGCCGTGAAGGCGGCGATCGCGGGCGAAGACGTCGAGAAGACGATCATCGTCTCCGGCGAAGCCTTCGACTCGCCGGAAGCGGCCCAGGCCGCGATCGACGCCGGCAAGGGCTTCTGACCCACCTCCGCGCGGACCGCGAGCGGGGGCTGCCATCCGGCAGCCCCCGTTCTTCCGCCCCGGCACACCGACCACCTCAACCGACAAGGACGCGTCAGCGATGACCGAACCCACACCGATCGTCGAAGTGCGGCACGCGTCGATCACCTTCCCGGGCGTCAAAGCGCTCGACGAGGTCAGCTTCCGCCTGTTCCCCGGGGAAGTGCACAGCCTCATGGGGGAGAACGGCGCGGGGAAATCGACCCTCATCAAGGCGCTGACGGGGGTCTACCAGCTCGACTCGGGCGACATCGTCGTCGGCGGCGAAGCCCGGCGTTTCGTCGGGACGTCGGCGGCGCAGGATGCCGGCATCTCCACCGTCTATCAAGAAGTCAACCTGTGCGCCAACCTGTCGATCGGCGAAAACGTGATGCTCGGCCACGAGACGCGCGGATTCGCCGGAATCGACTGGCGCAAGACCCACGCCGCCGCCCGCGAGGTGCTCGGGCGCATGGGGCTGGGGACGCTCGACCCCCGGGCGCCTCTCTCCTCGCTGTCGATCGCGATCCAGCAACTCGTCGCCATCAGTCGGGCGATGGTCACCGACTCTCGTGTGCTGATCCTCGACGAGCCCACATCGAGCCTCGACGCGAACGAGGTGGATGTCCTCTTCGGCGTCATCCGCCGTCTCCGCGACAGCGGGGTCGCGATTCTCTTCGTCTCGCACTTCCTCGACCAGGTCTACGCGATCAGCGATCGGATCACCGTGCTGCGCAACGGCGGGTTCGTCGGCGAGTACCGGACCGAAGACCTCGACCGCGCCGCCTTGATCTCGAAGATGATCGGCAAGGACTTCGCCTCTCTGCGTGAGCTCGGCTCGAACAGGCAGACCGCGGAGCGCGATCGCACAGGGACGCCCCTGATCGCCGCCGAGGGTGTGGGCCGCAAGGGCTCCCTCGAGCCCACCGACCTCGACCTGCACGCGGGGGAGGTGGTCGGGTTCGCCGGCCTCCTCGGCGCGGGTCGCACAGAGCTCGCGCGCCTGATCGCCGGGGCGGATAAGGCAGACAGCGGAACGGTGCGTGTGCGCGGACAGAAGGTGGCGCTGAACTCCCCGGTCGTCGGTCTGGCGCACGGCATCGCGTACTCCACAGAGAATCGCCGCGACGACGGCATCGTGGGCGACCTGAGCGTGCGCGAGAACATCATGCTCGCCGTCCAAGCCCGCCGCGGATGGATGCGTCGCGTCCCCGCGCGCGATGTCGACCGACTGGTGACCAAATACATGGAGCGCTTCAGCGTGCGCCCGAACGACCCCGACCGCCCGATCCGGCTTCTCTCCGGCGGCAACCAGCAGAAGGTCCTGCTGGGTCGGTGGCTGGCCACCGATCCCGAGGTGCTGCTGCTGGACGAACCCACCCGCGGCATCGACGTCGGCGCGAAAGCAGACATCCAGGAGACCGTCGCCGAGCTGGCGGAGGGCGGCATGAGTGTGGTGTTCATCTCGTCCGAACTGGAGGAGGTCGTCCGGCTCTCCGAGCGCATCGTCATCATGAAAGACCACCGCCGCGTCGGTGAAGTGCTCAACGGACCCGACATCACTGCCGAGAGCATCGTCTCGATCATCGCCGCGGAGTCCGAAGAGCAGGCGCACGAGCTCGTGACCGAGGCGGCCCACGAAGAAGGGGATGCGTCATGAATCGCCTGCGGACCGCGGTGCGGACCCCCTGGTTCTGGGGGATCGTCGGGATCACGCTGCTCCTCCTCATCAACACGCTGAAAGACCCGACCTACCTCGCACTCGGGGTGAACCCCAACACCGGGCTCCTCACCGGCAACCTCCTCGACATCGTGCGCGTGTCCGCACCGATCATCATGATCGCGCTCGGCATGACGTTCGTGATCGCGACGGAGGGCATCGACCTGTCGGTCGGATCGATGATGGCCGTCGGCGGCGCCGTCGCCATGCAGACCCTGTCCACACTCGACGACCCGAACTCCGTCGGAGCCATGCTGGCGGCGATCGGACTCGCCGTACTGCTCGCGGTCGTCCTCGGCATGCTCAACGGTGTGCTCGTCGCGATCGTGGGGCTGCAGCCGTTCATCTCGACTCTCGTGATGATGCTGGCGGCGCGCGGTATCGCACGTGTGATCACCGGAGGGCAGAACACCAGTGCGACCAACGAACCGTTCCGCCAGCTGGCGAACGGACAGATCCTCGGGCTTCCCACGAGCTTCGTCATCGCCGTGGTGCTCGTCGTCCTCGTCGCCCTCCTCATGCGCCGGACCGCGCTCGGGCTCATGATCGAGTCGATCGGCATCAATCCGCAGGCCAGCAGGCTCGCCGGCATCCGTCCGCGTCCCATCCTCATCTCCGTGTACGTGCTGTCGGCCGCGCTCGCCGCCGTGGGGGGACTCTTCAGCGTCTCCGAGGTGATGACCGTCAGCGTCTCAGGCACCGGAAACCTGATGGAACTCGATGCGATCCTCGCCGTCGTGATCGGCGGCACGTCGCTGGCCGGGGGGAAGTTCTCGATCTTCGGCTCCACCATCGGAGCGCTCCTGATCGCCACGCTCAACAAGACCGTGCTGTTCCTCGGTGTTCCCGCGGCAGCCACGCCGGCATTCAAGGCGCTCGTCATCATCGCCCTCGTGCTCCTGCAGTCCGAGCGTGTGCGCGCCTTCGTCTTCCGCGGTGGCGGTGGCCCCCGCGTCCCCTCGGTGCCCGCCGGACCGGAACGCCCGGCCGCGGGCGTGGACTCGCCCGTCCCGACCGGGAGCGTCGCATGACCGGGGCCCGCGTTCTCCTCCCCACCGAGACGACGTCCGACGCGCGTGCGACGAGGATGTCCGGCCTCTGGGATCGGAGTCAGACGCTGCTGCCGACCCTCACGGCGCTGCTGCTGCTGTTCGCCATGCTGATCTATGCGGAGATCGCGTACGGCCGGGTCTTCCACGCCGGAACGATGTCGAGTCTCCTGGTGAGCTTCGCGCCGACGATGATCCTTGCTGTCGGCATGACGATCGTCATCGTCTCGGGCGGGATCGACCTGTCCGTGGGCGCCGTCGTCGCCGTCAGCTCGGTCGCCGGGGTCATGGCCATGAACATCGGGGTCGACGGCTGGCTGTCGATCGCCCTGATGATCGGCGCCGGGGCCGTGTTCGGTCTCATCGCGGGGGTGATGATCCAGGTGTTCGCGGTGCAGCCGTTCATCGCGACCCTCGCCATGATGTTCCTCGCGCGCGGCCTCGCCTCCATCCTCTCGACGACACCCGTCACGGCGCCCGAGGGGTCGCCGATCCTGCTCTTGGCCACCGACTGGAAGATCATCGACGGGCCCAAGGTCAACGACTTCACGATCACCCCGGGCCTGCTCATCGCGGTGCTCGTCGTGTTGGCGGCCGTCTTCTTCCTGCATCGCACCCGCATGGGCCGCACGGTCTACGCGATCGGCGGATCGGAGGCATCCGCGCGTCTCATGGGGCTGCCCGTCGCGCGCACCCGCGTCTGGATCTATGTCGTCTCCGGGGCGCTCGCCGGTCTCGCCGGAGTCGTCTACACGGCGGAGGTGGGCGGCAAGGCGCAGAACGTCACGGGAATCGGCTGGGAGCTCGACGCGATCGCCGCGGTCGTCATCGGCGGCACGCTGCTGACGGGCGGGGTGGGCTACGTCTGGGGATCGATCGTCGGGGTCTTCGTGCTCGCGGCGCTCCGCCTCATCATCACGAAGGATGGGACGATCAACCCCGAGTATCTGACGATCATCACCGGCGCGGTGCTGCTGGTGTTCGTCCTGTTGCAGCGCGCGCTGACGAGAAGGAAGCGGACATGACCGCGATCACCCCAGACCTGCAGGCATCCATCGACGCCGTGCGCGCCGACGTCGCCGCGCTCCACCACGAGCTCGTCCGCTACGGGCTGGTCGTCTGGACCGGCGGCAACGTGTCGGGACGTGTGCCCGGCGCCGACCTCTTCGTCATCAAGCCGTCCGGCGTCTCGTACGACGACCTCACGGCCGAGAACATGATCCTCTGCGACCTCGACGGCACCGTCGTCGCGGGGACGCCCGGAAGCGAGCGGAGCCCCTCGAGCGACACCGCCGCGCACGCGTACGTCTACCGGAACATGCCGGAGGTCGGCGGCGTCGTGCACACGCACTCGACCTACGCGGTCGCATGGGCGGCGCGGGGCGAGGAGATCCCCTGCGTCATCACCGGGATGGCCGACGAGTTCGGCGGGCCCATCCCGATCGGGCCCTTCGCCATCATCGGCGACGACTCGATCGGCCGGGGCATCGTCGACACCCTGCGCGGCCACCGCAGCCGCGCCGTGCTCATGCAGAACCACGGGCCGTTCACGATCGGCGTCTCGGCGAAGGATGCCGTCAAAGCCGCCGTCATGTGCGAAGACGCGGCCCGCACCGTCCACATCGCGCGCGAAGCGGGTGCGCTCATCCCGATCCCGCAGGACCGCATCGATGCCCTCTACAACCGGTACCAGCACGTGTACGGCCAGCGTGACGACGCGCGCCGGGAGGAACAGGCATGAGCAGCGCACAGATCGCGGCGGGGCGTGCGACGCTCGGCATCGAGTTCGGCTCGACCCGGATCAAGGCCTGCCTCGTCGACGCCGACGACCCGGCCACGGTGCTCGCCGTCGGGTCGCACGAGTGGGAGAACCGGCTCGAAGACGGGCGCTGGACCTACCCGCTCGACGCCGTGTGGGAGGGGCTCCGCGCTGCCTACGCCGACCTCGTGGCCGACGCCGAGCGCCGCCACGGCGCGCCGATCCGATCGCTCGCCGCGATCGGCGTCTCCGCGATGATGCACGGCTACCTCGCGCTCGACGCGGCCGGCGAGCTGCTCGTCCCGTTCCGCACGTGGCGCAACACCTCGACCGGGCCGGCCGCGGCCGAGCTCACCGACCTCTTCGGCGTCAACATCCCGCTCCGCTGGTCGATCGCGCACCTCCGCCAGGCCGAGCTCGACGGCGAAGCGCACGTCACCGGCATCCACCACCTCACGACACTCGCCGGCTACGTGCACGAGCGCCTCACCGGGCGCCGCGTGCTCGGGGTCGGCGACGCATCGGGGATGTTCCCCATCGACCCCGCCACGCGCGACTACGACAGCGCGCTCCTCGCGCGTTACGCGACGCTCACCGGGCGCGACGTGCGCCCGCTGCTGCCCGACGTGCTCGTCGCGGGCGCGGATGCCGGCGCGCTCACAGCCGAAGGAGCCCTGCTCTTCGACCCGACGGGCGGGTTGGCGCCGGGGGCGCCGCTCTGCCCGCCGGAAGGTGATGCGAGCACCGGCATGGTGGCCACCGCGTCGGTCGCGCCGCGCACGGGCAACGTGAGCGCCGGGACGAGCATCTTCGCAATGGTCGTCCTCGACGGTGCGCTCGCGGGCGCGCACGCGGAGATCGACCTCGTCGCGACCCCGAGCGGCGACGCGGTCGCGATGGTCCACTGCAACAACGGCGCGAGCGAACTCGCCGCCTGGGCCGGGCTCTTCGGCCGCTTCGCCGCCGCCGCGGGCGCTCCGCTCCCGCCCGACGCCGTCTTCGAGACCCTGCTGCGCGAGGCGCTCGCGGGCGACGCGGATGCCGGCGGCCTGCTCGCCTACAACCATCTGGCGGGGGAGCCGATCGCCGGGACGACCGAAGGCCGACCGCTCTTCGTGCGCACGCCGGACAGCGACTTCACGCTCGCGAACACCATGCGCGCCCAGGTGTACGGCGTGTTCGCCACGCTCGCCCTCGGCATGCGCACCCTCGCCGCCGAGGGAGTCGCGGTGGACGCGATGTATGCCCACGGCGGCATCTTCCGGACGGCGGGCGTCGCGCAGCGCTTCCTCGCGGGGGCGCTCGACGCCCCGGTGTCGGTCGGCGATGCCGCTGCCGAGGGGGGCGCGTGGGGCATCGCGGTGCTCGCGGCGTTCCTCGGGGCCGGCACCGACCTCGACGCGTTCCTCACCGACCGGGTGTTCGCCGGCGCCGGGGTGCACACCGTCCAGCCCGACCCGGCCGACGTCGCCGGGTTTGCCGCCTACCTCGACCGCTACGCCGCCGGCCTCGCCGTCGAACGCGCCGCCGTCACCGCCCTCTGACCCCTGCCATGTCCCACTTCCGGCCGACCATGTCCCACTTATGGTCGCTTTCAGGCCGTGAATCCAGCCATAAGTGGGACACACCCACCACGAAGGACCTCCCATGACTCTCACCACCACGCTCGACCACTACACCGTCTGGTTCGTCACCGGCAGCCAGAACCTCTACGGCGAGGAGACGCTCCGCCAAGTCGCCGAGCAGTCGCAGCAGGTCGTCGCGGGCCTGGCCGGTCTGCCCGTGCGCGTCGAGTGGAAGCCCGTGCTGAAGGATGCCGAGGCCATCCGTCGTCTCGCGCTCGACGCCAACGCCGACGACTCCGTCATCGGGGTGATCGCCTGGATGCACACATTCAGCCCCGCGAAGATGTGGATCTCGGGCCTGGATGCGCTCCGCAAGCCGCTGCTGCACCTGCACACGCAGGCGAACGTGGAGCTCCCGTGGGCCGCCATCGACTTCGACTTCATGAACCTCAACCAGGCCGCGCACGGCGACCGCGAGTTCGGCTACATCCAGACGCGCCTCGGCGTCGCCCGCAAGACGGTGGTCGGGCACGTGTCGAATCTCGCCGTGCTCCAGCAGATCGACGACTGGCAGCGCGCGGCGGCCGGCTGGCAGGCGGTGCGCACGCTCAAGCTCGCCCGCTTCGGCGACAACATGCGCTTCGTCGCCGTCACCGAGGGCGACAAGACCGAAGCCGAGCTCCGCTTCGGCGTGCAGGTGAACACGTGGAGCGTCAACGAACTGGCGGCGGCGGTGGCCGCGGCATCCGACGCCGACATCGATGCGCTCGTGGGGGTGTACCTCGACGAGTACGACGTCGCCGACGAGCTGCGTCCGGGCGCCGAGCGCCACCAGTCGCTCCGCGACGGCGCGGCGATCGAGATCGGGCTGCGCTCGTTCCTGGAGGAGGGCGGCTTCGGCGCGTTCACCACGTCGTTCGAGGATCTCGGTGAGCTCACCCAGCTCCCGGGGCTCGCGGTGCAGCGGCTCATGGCCGACGGCTACGGGTTCGGTGCCGAGGGTGACTGGAAGACCGCGATCCTCGTGCGGGTCGCCAACGTCATGGGCGCGGGCCTCCCCGGCGGCGCGAGCCTCATGGAGGACTACACCTACGACCTCGCCCCGGGCGACGAGAAGATCCTCGGTGCGCACATGCTCGAGGTCGCCCCGACACTCAGCTCGCAGCGGGCGCGGCTCGAGGTGCACCCGCTCGGCATCGGCGGCAAGGACGACCCCGTGCGGCTCGTCTTCACCGCCGACCCCGGGCCCGCTCTCGTCGTGGCGATGAGCGATCTGCGCGACCGCTTCCGGCTCGTCGCCAACGTCGTCGAGAACGTCGACGCGCCCGATCTGCCCCGGCTTCCGGTGGGTCGGGCCGTCTGGAAGCCGGCACCCGATTTCGCGACGAGCGCGGCGTGCTGGCTGACGGCGGGCGCGGCGCACCATACGGTGATGACGACCGCCGTCGGCATCGAGGTGTTCCGCGACTTCGCGGAGATCGCCGCGACCGAGCTGCTCGTCATCGACGAGTCGACGACGGTCCGTGACTTCCAGCGGGAGATCCGTTGGAATCAGGCCTATTACCGACTCGCGCAGGGACTCTGACACTCATGACCTCCATCCCCCTCTCCGGCACGCAGCACACCCTCCGGGCGGGGGAGTACGAAGCCGTCATCGCCGGCGTCGGAGCGACCCTGCGCAGCCTCACGCACGCGGGGAGGGAGCTCGCGCTCTCCTTCGACGCCGACGAGGTGCGCCCGGGGTTCCGCGGGGCGACGCTCGCGCCCTGGCCCAACCGCATCGTGGCGGGCACCTACGACTTCGCGGGCGAGACGCATGAGCTCGCCCTGTCCGACCCCGGTCGGCCGAACGCGCTACACGGTCTCGCGGCGTGGCTCGCCTTCACGGTGGTCGACGAAGAGGAGTCCGCCGTCAAACTCCCCGCGACCGTCGAGCCGCAGACGGGCTACCCCTGGCGCCTGCGGGTGGAGACGACCTTCGCCCTGTCGGCGGACGGACTCACCCAGACCGTCGTCGCGACGAACGAGTCGGCCACGCCGGCGCCGTTCGGCACGGGACCGCATCCGTACCTCGTCGCCGGAGCGTCGCCGCTGGATGAGTGGACGTTCGCGCTCGATGTCGCCCAGGTGCTCGAAGTCACCACCGACACGCTCGCGCCGGTCGCGCTCGTCGACGTCGCCGGCTCCGACCGATTCGACTGGCGGACGCCGCGCACGCTCGGCGCGGTCGCGATCGACCATGCGTTCACCGGCATCGCCGCACCGGTCGCCCGCGTGACCGATCCGTCCGGCACAGGGGTCGAGATGACGTGGGATGCCGCGTGCCCCTGGGTGCAGGTGTACACGTGCGATCAGCCCGGCGGCGCCGCCGATCCCGCGCACCGCACCGGACTCGCGGTCGAGCCGATGACGTGTGCACCCGACGCCTTCAACGACGACCGCTACCCCTACGACACCGGGCTGATCGTCATCGATCCCGGCGCCACGGCCACGGCCTCGTGGCGGATCGCGGCGCTCTGATCCGCACCGCGTCGCCGCCGTCAGTGGTGG
>JACEFY010000130.1 GCA_016807485.1 Stenotrophomonas maltophilia
CAAGATGCCCCACCTCCTCGTCGCCGGCTCGACCGGTTCGGGCAAGTCGAGCTTCGTGAACTCGATGATCACGAGCCTGCTGATGCGCGCGAAGCCGTCAGACGTGCGCATGGTGCTGATCGACCCGAAGCGCGTCGAGCTCACGAGCTACGCCGGCGTGCCGCACCTCATCACCCCCATCATCACGAACCCCAAGAAGGCGGCCGAAGCGCTGCAGTGGGTCGTGAAGGAAATGGACATGCGCTACGACGACCTCGCGTCGTTCGGATTCCGTCACATCGACGACTTCAACCGCGCGGTCGTGGCCGGCGAGGTCAACCTCCCGGTCGGCAGCGAGCGGGTGCTCAAGCCCTACCCCTACCTCCTCGTGGTCGTCGACGAGCTCGCCGACCTCATGATGGTCGCCCCGCGCGACGTCGAGGACTCGATCGTGCGCATCACCCAGCTCGCCCGAGCGAGTGGCATCCACCTCGTGCTGGCGACGCAGCGCCCCTCGGTTGACGTCGTCACCGGTCTCATCAAGGCGAACGTCCCCTCGCGGCTCGCGTTCGCCGTCACGAGCGTCACCGACTCGCGCGTCATCCTCGACCAGCCCGGCGCCGACCGCCTGATCGGCCAGGGTGACGGGCTCTTCCTGCCGATGGGCGCCTCGAAGGCGATCCGTGTGCAGGGTGCGTGGGTGTCGGAGAGCGAGATCGAGAAGGTCGTCTCCCACGTCAAGAACCAGGCCCGGCCCGAGTACCGCGCTGACGTGGCGGCGGTGGCGGAGAAGAAGGAGATCGACGCGGACATCGGCGACGACCTCGACCTGCTCTTGGCGGCGGCGGAGCAGATCATCTCGACGCAGTTCGGGTCGACGTCGATGCTGCAGCGCAAGCTCCGGGTCGGCTTCGCCAAGGCCGGGCGGCTGATGGACCTTCTCGAATCGCGCGAGATCGTGGGGCCTTCCGAGGGGTCGAAGGCGCGCGACGTCCTGGTGACGCCCGAGCAGCTGCCCGAGGTGCTCGCGCGGCTCCGGGGCGACGATCCCGCGCCGGCGCCTGCCGCCGACGCCGTCGACGCCCAGTTCGACGGGTACGAGGTGGTCGACGGGGATGCGGGCGACGAAGACGCCTGGGGTCTCACCGGTCGCGACTGAGTAGGCTCGACGCGTGGCGATTCCGAGGCAGCTTCCCAACGCGATCACGGTCGCGCGCATCCTGTGTGCTCCGGTGTTCCTGTGGATGCTGCTGGTCGACGGCGGAGCGGACGGCCCACTCCGGTGGTGGGCGGCGGTGCTGTTCATCGTCGCGATCGCGACCGACGGCATCGACGGATATCTGGCGCGCAAGTACGACATCGTCTCCGACCTCGGAAAGCTCCTCGATCCGATCGCCGACAAGGTGCTCACGGGTTTCGCGTTCGTGGGCCTGTCGATCCTCGCGGAGCTGCCATGGTGGGTCACGATCCTCGTCCTGGTGCGGGAAGTGGGCATCACTGTGCATCGCCTCGCCGTGGCCAGCACGCACGTCGTCGCGGCGGCCTGGATGGGCAAGCTCAAGACCGTCGCCCAGGCCGTGGCGCTCTCGCTGGCCCTCCTGCCCCTGTGGACCGTCGTCGGGGAGTGGATCCACGTCGTCAACACCGTGACGATGTGGATCGCCGTGATCCTCACCGTCGCCAGCGGCATCGACTACGTCATCACCGAGGTGCGCGGCGCACGCGCCGCGCGGTCGTCGGGACGCGCATCGTGAGCGGCCGGGTGGGGCCCGGCGGCTTCCGGGGCGTCAGCGGTCTGCCCGATCTGCCCGATGAGCTGGAGAACACCCTCGTCTCCGCCGGGCGTCGCACCGAGCCGGAGCGGCTCATCGACCGTCTGAAGGACCTCGGATGGACCGTCGCGGTGGCGGAGTCGCTCACCGGGGGACTCGTGACGGCCGCGCTCGTGTCGGTGTCCGGCGCGTCGCAGGTGGTCCGCGGGGGCGTGGTCGCCTACGCGACCGATGTGAAGGCGAGCGTCCTGGGGGTCGACCCCACGCTCCTCGACGCCCACGGACCGGTGCACCCCCGAGTGGCGCGACAGATGGCCGACGGCGTGCGGCGTGCGCTCGGCCGCGACGGCGTGACGGCGGATGTCGGAATCGCGACGACCGGGATCGCCGGACCCCTCTCGCCCGACGGTCAGCCCGTCGGCACCGTCCACCTCGCCGTGTCGACGCCGCTCGGCTCGCGCGTCGAGTCGCTCGCGCTCAGCGGGGATCGCGACTCGATCCGCGGCGAAGCGACCGCGCGTGCGGTCCGTCTGGCGCTCGACGCGCTCTGACAGCGGATGTCGGCGGGAATACCGGCTGTGACATCTGGGTTACGTCTGAGCGATTCCCAACCATTCCACAGCGCACGGGGGATATTGTGACCAGCAAGTCCGGTACTGTTGTCCACCCGGGACGCGGAATCACTGTCAGAGGAGGGGGCCCGACATGATCCTGGTTCGTCAAGAGATCGGCGAAGTCCTGCGCGACTTCCGCCTGCAGAAGGGGCGCACCCTCCGCCAGGTCGCCGGCCGCGCGAGCGTGGCACTCGGCTACCTGAGCGAAGTGGAGCGCGGTCAGAAGGAAGCGTCGAGTGAGATCCTCGCGTCGGTCGCCGACGCGTTGGACGTCCCCATCTCGATCATCATGCGCGAAGTGGGCGACCGTCTGTCGGTGCTCGAGGGGCTCCAGGTGTTCCCCGATGTCGTGCCCGACGACCTCGCGACCCTCGACGACGGTCTCATCCAGCCCGAGCTGTCGCTGCGCTGACGTGCGTCTGAGCGAATTCGGCCGTGCGGTCGAGGCGGAGTTCGGCGCGCGGGGAGACTCGCTGGTCGCCGATCTGGCGCTGGCCCCGCTGGGGTACCGGACCGCATCGGTCGCCTTGAGCGAGGGTGTGGCGCCCCGCGACGTCTGGATGGCGCTGTGCGCCGCGACGGATGTGCCGCCCTCCCGCCGGCATGGCGTGGGCCTCATCGACGCGAACAAGAACACCCGCTGACGTCACGACGCGGCGTGTCGCTTTCGTAGTTCTGTTCGATGCGAGCGTAGTCTCCTGCACAAGAGGTGTTCGGAACGCGTTGTCCACTGTTCCGCTGCGGAGCCCGACCGATGTCGGACCCCCTTCGTAACGTGGACAGCGTCAACGGACATCCCACGTCTTGTCGCAGAACCCGCCCCGTCGGGGTGGGTCGCGACAGCCTACAGGCGGCAGAACCACGAGCACGAAGGAGCACGTCATGCCCTCACCCGCAGACCGCGAGAAGGCCCTCGAGTCGGCCCTCGCCCAGATCGACCGCCAGTTCGGGAAGGGCTCGGTGATGCGGCTCGGCAGCGACGAGCGCGCACCGGTCGCCGTCATCCCGACGGGCTCCATCGCCCTCGACGTCGCCCTCGGCGTGGGCGGCCTTCCGCGTGGACGCATCATCGAGATCTACGGCCCCGAGTCCTCGGGTAAGACGACGCTGACCCTGCACGCGATCGCCAACGTCCAGCGCGCGGGTGGTATCGCCGCGTTCATCGACGCGGAGCACGCGCTCGATCCCGACTACGCGCAGAAGCTGGGTGTCGACATCGACCAGCTTCTCGTCTCGCAGCCCGACACCGGTGAGCAGGCCCTGGAGATCGCCGACATGCTGGTGCGCTCCGGCGCGATCGACCTCGTCGTGATCGACTCGGTGGCCGCCCTCGTGCCCAAGGCCGAGATCGAAGGTGAGATGGGTGACACCCACGTCGGCCTGCAGGCGCGCCTCATGTCGCAGGCGCTGCGCAAGCTCACCGGCGGGCTCAGCCAGACCGGAACCACGATGATCTTCATCAACCAGCTGCGCGAGAAGATCGGTGTGTTCTTCGGGTCTCCCGAGACCACCGCCGGCGGCAAGGCGCTGAAGTTCTACGCCTCGGTCCGACTCGACATCCGTCGGATCGAGACGCTGAAGGACGGCACGGAAGCGGTCGGCAACCGTACGCGCGTCAAGGTCGTCAAGAACAAGATGGCGCCCCCCTTCAAGCAGGCCGAGTTCGACATCCTGTACGGCGTCGGCATCTCGCGCGAGGGCAGCCTGATCGACTTCGGCGTGGAGCACGCCATCGTCAAGAAGTCCGGCGCCTGGTACACCTACGACGGCGAGCAGCTGGGTCAGGGCAAGGAGAACGCCCGCAACTTCCTGCTGAAGAACGTCGACATCGCCGCCGACATCGAGACGAAGATCAAGCAGAAGCTCGGCATCGGTCAGCCCAAGGTGGTCGAAGAGCCCGCGGACGATCTCGCCGCTCGCCGGCCCGCGTGAGCGTGGATCCCGACGAGCACCTCGCCCCGGTGATTCCGCTGTTCGGCGGCAGTGCGGCTCCGGCCGCAGCCGCCGAACAGCGGCCCGACGCCCGCCGCGAGTCGGTGGCGTCGGTTGGGGACGACTCGTGGCACACGACGTGGACCGCTCCGGGGTCCGCCGTCGACGTGGTCGACGACAGTGTGGGCGCCGGCGCGGAGGGTGACGACGCTCGCCGGGTCGCCGAGGAGAGGCTGCTGAAGAAGCTGCGGGTCCGTTCGCTCTCCGTGCGCGAATCGCGGACGTTCCTGCGCGAGCAGGACCTCGACCCCGCCGTGATCGACGCGGTCATCGAGGCGGTGCTGCGCCTCGGCTACCTCGACGACGCCCGGTTGGCCGAGCAGCTCATCCACACCGGCACGACACGCAAGGGTCAGGGTCGCCAGGCGATCTCGCTCGCCCTCGGGCAACGCGGCATCCCGCGCGACGTGGCCGATGCCGCCCTCGCCGAGCTGGCCGACGACGATGCGGAGCGCGCTCTGGAGTTCGCGCGGCAGAAGGCGCGGTCGATGCGCGGCCTCGATCGCGACGCGGCGGCACGGCGACTCGTCGGGCAGCTCTCGCGGCGCGGATACGGCGCCGTCGCCCTGAGCACGGCGCGACGGGCGCTCGACGAGCTCGATCGACCGGTCTCGCGGGGCGTGCGTTTCGAGTGAGCGTCCGGCATCCACCCGCGTGACGCCTCGTAGACTGGACGGATCATGACTTCGCCGTCCGCCGCCCCGACCCTCATCGCTCCGTCGACCGCAGCCGTCGCCGCCGACGGGCGGGCGCGCACCTACGAGGTGCGCACGTTCGGGTGCCAGATGAACGTGCACGACTCCGAGCGACTCTCCGGGTCGATGGAGAGCGCCGGCTACGTGCGCGCTGACGACGGCGCGGAAGCCGACGTCATCGTCATCAACACCTGCGCCGTCCGCGACAACGCGGCGGGCAAGCTCTACGGCACGCTCGGGTACCTCAAGAGTCGCAAAGACCAGCGTGCCGGCATGCAGATCGCCGTGGGTGGCTGCCTCGCGCAGATGGACAAGGATGCCGTCCTCGACAAGGCGCCGTGGGTCGACGTCGTCTTCGGCACGCACAACATGGGATCGCTGCCCCGCCTGCTCGAACGGGCGCGGCGCCGGAAGCTGCCCGTCGTGATCATCAACCGGGGCGAGACGCGCGGCGACGCGCGGGCGACGGTCAAGGTGGATGCCGGCACCTCCGAGGTCCTGCGCGCGTTCGCGCAGGCACTGCCGACGCTCCGCTGAGCGGGCCGGGGCCGCTCGGGTGCGGCGTAGGCTCGAACGGTGACAACGCTCCTCCTCGTACGCCACGGTGAGACCGACTGGAACGCGGCCCGCCGCATCCAGGGTTCGACCGACATCCCGCTCAACGACACCGGCCGCGCGCAGGCGCGCGAGACGGCCGAGTCGCTGCGCGCGCGGTTCGCGGGCGTTGCGCCGCTCGTCGTCTCGAGCGATCTGTCCCGCGCGCGGGAGACGGCCGAGATCATCGCCGCGACGCTCGGCACCGCGGTGACGCGCACGTACCCGCAGCTGCGCGAGCGCGCGTACGGCGTCGCCGAGGGCCTGTCGATCGAGGAGTACCACGAGCGCTTCGGCGCGTGGGACCGCGAGAACGTGCCCGACGCCGAGACGTCGCCGCACCTGCGTCACCGCGCCGTCGCGGCGGTACGCCGGGTGGTCCGCGATGCGCGACGCCTGCACGCCCCGAGCGATGTGCCGGTGGTCGCGGTCTCGCACGGTGCGTTCATCTCGCAGCTCATCCGCCACGCGAGCGGTGACACGCTGCCGCTGCCCGGCGAGCGGCTCGCGAACGCGTCGACGCACGAGTTCGTCATCGAGCGCGACCACCTCAGCGTGCGCTCCTACGCCGCGATCCCGATCGGCTGACTCCCGACCCGGCGGGGTGCCGGCGCCTATGCGCGCGCGAGCACGGACCGCGCGTGCCGCAGCACGGGCTCGTCGACCATGCGGCCCTCGAAGCGGAACACCCCCCGCTCCCCCTCGGCGG
>JACEFY010000131.1 GCA_016807485.1 Stenotrophomonas maltophilia
ATCGCCGAGTCGGCCGTCCTCACGCCGGCCGACGTCGCGCACTACCGCCGGGCCGGCGCCGATGTGGTGCTGGTGGGCGAAGCGCTCGTCACGGGCGACCCGGTATCCACCCTCACCTCATTCCTGGAGGCCGACGCATGAGTCTGCGCGACCAGCACGGACCGTTCTTCGGCGATTTCGGCGGCCGCTACATGCCCGAGTCGCTCATCGCCGCGATCGATGAACTGACCGCCGTCTACGAGGAGAGCAAAGCCGACCCGGCGTTCGCCGCCGAACTGACCGCGCTGCTGCACTCGTACGCCGGGCGTCCGTCGGCGCTGACCGAAGTGCCGCGCTTCGCCGCACACGCGGGTGGCGCCCGCGTCTTCCTCAAGCGCGAAGACCTCAACCACACCGGCTCGCACAAGATCAACAACGTGCTCGGTCAGGCCCTCCTCACGAAGCGGCTCGGCAAGACCCGCGTCATCGCGGAGACCGGCGCCGGCCAGCACGGCGTCGCGACCGCGACGGCGGCGGCGCTGTTCGGCTTCGACTGCACCGTGTACATGGGCGAGGTCGACACCGAGCGGCAGGCGCTCAACGTCGCGCGGATGCGTCTGCTCGGCGCCGAGGTCGTGCCGGTGACGACCGGATCGCGCACACTCAAGGACGCGATCAACGAGGCGTACCGCGACTGGGTCGCCTCGGTCGAGACGACCAACTACATCTTCGGCACGGCGGCCGGGCCGCATCCCTTCCCGGCGATGGTGCGCGACTTCCAGAAGATCATCGGGGAAGAGGCACGTCGGCAGCTGCTCGACGAGACCGGGCGCCTGCCCGACGCCGTCGTCGCCTGCGTCGGCGGAGGGTCCAACGCGATCGGCATGTTCGACGCGTTCCTCGACGACGAGTCGGTGCGCTTGTACGGCGTCGAGGCCGCGGGCGACGGCGTCGACACCCCGCAGCACGCCGCCTCGATCGAACGTGGACGCCCCGGCATCCTGCACGGCGCGAAGACGTACGTCCTGCAGGACGAGGACGGCCAGACGGTCGAGTCGCATTCGATCTCCGCCGGTCTCGACTACCCGGGCGTCGGACCCGAGCACGCGTGGCTCAGCGACATCGGACGGGCCAGCTACATCCCCGCGACCGACACCGAGGCGATGGACGCCCTCCGCCTCCTCAGCCGCACCGAGGGGATCATCCCCGCGATCGAGTCGGCGCACGCCCTCGCCGGGGCGCTGCGCCTGGGCCGCGAGCTCGGACCCGACGCCGTGATCGCGGTGAACCTCTCCGGCCGCGGCGACAAGGACATGGACACCGCCGCCACGTGGTTCGGGCTGTACGACGACGGCGCCGCCCCCGTCGCCACGCCCGCGCACGACGACGCCGCGTCCGGCGAGGGGATCGAGCTGTGAGCCGGGTCTCCGACGCCGTCGACGCGGCCCACGCCGCCGGCCGGGGCGCCTTCATCGGCTATCTGCCCCTCGGCTATCCCGACCTGCAGACGAGCATCGACGCGGCCGTCGCCCTCGCGGAGGCGGGTGCCGACATCCTCGAGCTGGGCCCGCCCTACTCCGACCCGGTCATGGACGGCCCCGTCATCCAGGAGGCGACGGTGGCGGCCCTCGCGGGCGGCTTCCGCCTGCGCGACACCTTCACCGCGGTCCGCGAGATCGCGGCGCGGGTCGACGTGCCGGTGCTCGTCATGACCTACTGGAACCCGGTCGTGCAGTACGGCGTCGATCGCTACGCCGACGCGCTGAAGGATGCCGGGGGAGCGGGGCTCATCACCCCCGACATCACCCCCGACGCCGCGGCGGAGTGGATCGCCGCGTCGGAGCGCACGGGTCTGGACCGCGTCTTCCTCGCCGCACCCACGTCCACCGACGAGCGGCTGGAGATGATCGCCCGCGCGTCGACCGGCTTCGTCTACACGGTCTCGACGATGGGGATCACGGGCGAACGCGCCGAACTGGATGCCGCCGCCCGTGTCCTCGTCGACCGGCTGCGGAGCCACGGCGTCACGCACGCGTGCGTCGGCATCGGCATCTCGACCCCCGACCAGGTGCAGGGCGTCGTGGGGTATGCGGACGGCGCGATCGTCGGCACGGCCCTCGTCCGGGCCCTCCGCGACGGCGGGATCGAGGCGCTCCGCACCGAGGCGGCCGGGCTCGCCGCGGGCGCCGTCCGCGCCTGACGCAGCGCACCGGCACGGCGAAGTAGACTTCCCCTCGTGCTTTCCTCCGCCGCCGTCGTGACCAGCATCCCGAGCCCGAGCATCAGCTCCTTCGCGCTGGGGCCGTTCACCATCCACTTCTACGCGCTGTGCATCCTCGCCGGCATCGTCGCCGCCGCGATCCTCACCAACCGGCGGCTCACGAAGCGGGGCGCCGAGCCGTGGGTCGTCATCGACATCTGCCTGCTCGCGGTGCCGCTCGCCATCATCGGCGCACGCATCTTCCACGTCCTCACGCACGCGGACTTCTACTTCGGCCCCGGCAAGAACATCTGGGCGATCTTCTTCATCTGGGAGGGTGGCATCGCGATCTTCGGCGCCCTCATCGGCGGCGCGATCGGCGCGTGGCTCGGCTGCAAGTGGACCGGCATCCGATTCTGGAGCTTCGCCGACGCGCTCGCTCCGGGACTCCTCCTCGCGCAGGCGATGGGCCGATTCGGCAACTGGTTCAACCAGGAGCTCTACGGCCTGCCCACCGACCTGCCGTGGGGCCTGCAGATCGACTACCCCAACCCGGCCTGGCCGGTGGGACTGCCGGAGGGGACGCTCTTCCACCCGACCTTCCTGTACGAGGTCATCTGGAACACCATGGGCGTCTTCGTGCTCCTGTGGGCCGGCAAGCAGTTCCGCCTGCAGTGGGGACGCCTGTTCGGCCTCTACCTCGTCTGGTACTGCACCGGCCGCATCGTCTGGGAGTCGATCCGCATCGACCCGAGCGACGTGTTCCTGGGTCTGCGCACCAACGTCTGGGCGGCGATCCTGGGCGTTGTCGTCGGGCTCGTGATCTTCTTCGTCCAGAAGCGGCGTCACCCCGGGTTCGAGCCCTCGCCCTACCAGCGCGGACGCGAATGGTCGGCCGACGGGGCTGTACACTCACAGGACACCGATGACTTCGTGGACGTGAGCGCACCCCCCGCGTCCGAAGTCAGCGCAGGCACCGCCACAAGCACCAGCGCCACCCAGTAGCACATCCGGGCCGACGTCGTCCCAACTTGATACAAGAGTGAGGACGGTTGCCATGCAAGCGAGCCCCCGCCACAGCGTCGGCACCGCCGGCGGCGCATTCCCCGCCAAGCAGGGGATGTACAACCCGGCGTTCGAGAAGGATGCCTGTGGACTGGCGATGGTCGCCACCCTCCGCGGGCACGCCGGTCACGACATCGTCCAGCTGGCGCTGGAAGCCCTCCGCAACCTCGAGCACCGCGGGGCGATCGGCTCCGACGCCGGTACGGGCGACGGCGCCGGCATCCTCACGCAGATGCCCGACGCCTTCTTCCGCGAGGTCGTCGAGTTCGACCTTCCCCCCGTCGGCGAGTACGCCGCGGGCATGGCGTTCCTGCCCCTCGACGAAGCCGCGCGCGACGAGGTCAAGGCCGGCGTCGAGGCGATCGCGCTCTCGGAGGGCCTCACGGTGCTCGGCTGGCGCACCGTGCCAACCGAGCAGGAGAACCTCGGCAAGCTCGCCTACGGCGCACGTCCCGCGTTCGAGCAGCTCTTCGTCTCCCGTCCGCCGGTGGGCGATGCGCCCGCCCTCAGCGGCATCGAACTCGACCGCCGCGTGTACCGGCTGCGCAAGCGCGCGCGCCGGGAGCACGACGCCTACTTCGTGTCGCTGTCGTCGCGGACGATCGGGTACAAAGGCATGGTCACGACGCTCCAGCTCGAGCCGTTCTATCCCGACCTGCAGGACGAGCGGTTCCAGAGCGAACTGGCCGTCGTCCACTCGCGCTACTCCACCAACACGTTCCCCTCGTGGCCGCTCGCGCAGCCGCTGCGCATGCTCGCGCACAACGGCGAGATCAACACCGTCAGCGGCAACCGCAACTGGATGCGGGCGCGTCAGTCGCAGCTCGAGTCGGAGCTGATCGGCGACATCCGTCCGCTCCTGCCCATCTGCACGAGCGGGGCGAGCGACTCGGCGTCGTTCGACGAGGTGCTCGAGCTCCTCACGCTCACGGGTCGCAGCCTGCCGCACGCGATCATGATGATGGTCCCTGAGGCGTACGAGAAGCAGGCGGAGATCACACCCGAGCTCCGTGCGTTCTACGATTACCACTCCATCCAGATGGAGCCGTGGGACGGCCCCGCCGCCCTCATCTTCACCGACGGCACCGTCGTCGGTGCGACGCTCGACCGCAACGGGTTGCGCCCCGGGCGGTGGACCGAGACGACCGACGGCCTCGTCGTCATCGGCTCCGAGACGGGCGTGCTCGACTTCGAGCCCTCGCGCATCAAGCGGCGCGGGCGCCTCCGCCCGGGGCGCATGTTCCTCGTCGACACCTCGCAGCAGCGCATCATCGAGGACCACGAGATCAAGGCGGAGCTCGCCGCGCAGGAGCCGTGGCAGGAGTGGCTCGACGGCGGACGCGTGCGCCTGGCCGACCTCCCCGAGCGTGAGCACATCGTGCATCCGATCGCCTCCATCACCCGCCGTCAGCGCACGTTCGGGTACACCGAAGAGGAGGTGCGCATCCTCCTCACGCCGATGGGCCAGAACGGGGCCGAACCCCTCGGCGCCATGGGTTCGGACGCACCCATCGCGGTGCTCAGCGAGCGCCCGCGCCTGCTGTTCGACTACTTCACGCAGCAGTTCGCGCAGGTCACCAACCCGCCGCTCGACTCGATCCGTGAAGAGGTCGTGACCTCCCTTGCGCTCGGCCTGGGTCCCGAGCGGAACCTGCTCGCGTGGGGCCCGGAGCACACCCGCACCATCACGCTCGACTTCCCGGTGATCGACAACGACGAGCTCGCCAAGCTCCAGAACATCGACAAGGCGCTGCCCGAGCGCCGCTCGGTGACGGTGCGCGGTCTGTACCACGCCGACCAGGGACCCGAGGCGCTGCAGGCGCGCCTCGACGAGATGTGCGCGGAAGTGGATGCCGCCATCGACGACGGCGTCGAGTTCATCGTGCTGAGCGACCGCGACTCGAACAAGGACCTCGTCCCGATCCCGTCGCTGCTCATGCTGTCGGCCGTGCATCACCACCTCATCCGCCGCGAGAACCGGATGAAGGTCGGCCTGGTCGTCGAAGCCGGCGACGTGCGGGAAGTCCACCACGTCGCGACCCTCATCGGCTACGGCGCCTCCGCCGTCAACCCGTACCTCGCGATGGAGACCGTGGAGTACCTCGTCCGCGCGGGATTCATCACCGGCATCTCGCCGGAGAAGGCCGTCAAGAACCTGATCTACGCGCTCGGCAAGGGCGTCCTGAAGATCATGTCGAAGATGGGGATCTCCACCGTCTCGTCGTACGCGGGAGCGCAGGCGTTCGAAGCGGTGGGACTGTCGGAAGAGTTCGTCGCGCACTACTTCACCGGCACCGAGACCAAGCTCGGCGGCATCGGCATCGCCGAGATCGCCGTCGAGAACCAGGCGCGTCACGCGTACGCCTATCCGGAGGACGGCGCCGCCCGCGCCCACGAGCGCCTCTGGACCGGCGGCGAGTACCAGTGGCGCCGCGACGGCGCCCCGCACCTGTTCACCCCCGACACGGTCTTCCGGCTGCAGCACTCGACGCGCGAGCGTCGCTATGACGTGTTCCGCGAGTACACGAAGCTCGTCGACGACCAGGCCGCCGAGCTCAAGACGCTGCGCGGGATGTTCGGCCTGAAGACGGCGGGCCGGCAGCCCGTGCCGATCGACGAGGTCGAACCGGTCTCGTCGATCGTCAAGCGCTTCTCGACCGGCGCGATGAGCTACGGCTCGATCTCGAAAGAGGCGCACGAGACCCTCGCGATCGCGATGAACCGCATCGGCGGAAAGTCGAACACCGGCGAAGGCGGCGAAGACGTCGACCGGCTCCTCGACCCCGAACGGCGCAGCGCCATCAAGCAGGTCGCGTCCGGTCGGTTCGGCGTGACCAGCATGTATCTGACGCACGCCGACGACATCCAGATCAAGCTCGCTCAGGGCGCGAAGCCCGGCGAAGGCGGACAGCTGCCGCCGGCGAAGGTGTACCCCTGGATCGCGCGGACGCGCGGCGGCACGCCCGGCGTCGGGCTCATCTCGCCGCCTCCCCACCACGACATCTACTCGATCGAAGACCTCAAGCAGCTGATCTTCGACCTGAAGCGCGCCAACCCCGCCGCCCGCGTCCACGTCAAGCTCGTCAGCCAGTCGGGCATCGGTGCGGTCG
>JACEFY010000132.1 GCA_016807485.1 Stenotrophomonas maltophilia
TGCACGTCCACGGGCAGGGGTGAGCGAGACCTTCGGCCACCACGGCCGAAGACTCTCCGTCTCTCGGTCATGACCGATGGGACCTCGCCATGACCTCTGCCCTGCTCCGCCGCATCGGGCTCTGCCTCCTGATCGCGCTGCCCGCGCTCGCGATGCGCATCGGCGGCATCCACCTCACCCCCGTGCTCGACATGGTGGTCTTCGGCGCGGCCGTCGTCGCCGCGAGCTTCCTGCTGGCGTGGGCGGCCGAAGCCGCGCAGAAGGACATCTCCGGCCCGCTCGCCATCGCTCTCCTGGCGCTCATCGCGGTGCTCCCCGAGTACGCCGTCGACCTGTACTACGCCTTCCGCGCCGGATTCGACCCGGCCTACGTCGCGTACGCCGCGGCGAACATGACCGGATCGAACCGCCTGCTGCTGGGCTTCGGCTGGCCCCTCGTCGCGCTCGTGGCGCTCGTAGTCGCGAACCGCTCGCTCACGCGGTCGACGGATGGCGGCACCGCGCCGCCCCGCATCACCTTCCTGCAGCTGCCGTCGCACTCGCGGCTCGATCTGGGGTTCCTCGCGATCCTCGGCGTCGTAGCGTTCGCGATCCCGGTGATGGGGCAGATCCCGGTGTGGTTCGGCCTCATGCTCATCACCGCGTTCGGCCTCTACCTCTGGCGCGCCGGACAGGCCGAGACCGACGAGCCGGAGGAGTTCGTCGGGCCCGCGAAGCTCATCGCCGAACTGCCGCAGCGCGTTCGGCGCATCACGGTGACGGCTCTCTTCGTCGGCGCCGCGGCGATCATCCTGATGTCGGCCGAGCCGTTCGCCGAAGCGCTCGTCGGCTCGGGGGAGGCGCTCGGCATCGACAGCTACTTCCTCGTGCAGTGGCTCGCGCCGCTCGCGTCGGAGGCGCCGGAGTTCATCGTGGCGATCATGTTCGCCCTGCGCGGGTGGGGGTCGGCGGCGATCGCGACGCTCATCGCGTCGAAGATCAACCAGTGGAGCCTCCTGGTCGGGTCGCTGCCCGTCGCCCACTTCTTCGGCGGTGGCGGCGGCGCGATGCCCCTGGACGCGCGCCAGATCGAGGAGTTCGTGCTCACCGGCACCCAGACCCTCATGGGCGTGGCGATTATCTTGGCGCTGCGGTTCCACTGGTGGTCGGCGCTGTCGCTCGCCGCACTGTTCGCGGCGCAGTTCTTCGTCACCGACACCGGCGGCCGCTACGTGCTCTCCGGCATCCAGCTGGTCGTCGCCGTCGTCGCGCTCATCGTCCACCGCCACGACATCCTCCCCGCGCTGCGCGCGCCGTTCCGCCGCGAGCCGTCGCGCGTCGCCGCCGCGACCGCCCTGCGGCGGAGATCAGCGCAACTGCGGAGACCCCGCGCGCGGCGATCCGCAGAACCGCAGATCTCCGCTGCAACGCCCGGGAGCCGCGCCCGCAGCCGCGTAGACTGATATCCCGTGGCTCTTACTATCGGGATCGTCGGTCTCCCCAATGTCGGCAAGTCGACGCTGTTCAACGCGTTGACCAAGAACGACGTGCTCGCCGCGAACTATCCGTTCGCCACGATCGAGCCGAACGTCGGCGTCGTGAACCTCCCCGACCCGCGCCTCGACACGCTCGCCGAGATCTTCCACTCCGAGCGGATCCTCCCCGCCGCCGTGTCGTTCGTGGACATCGCCGGCATCGTCCGCGGTGCGAGCGAGGGGGAGGGCCTGGGCAACAAGTTCCTCGCGAACATCCGTGAGGCCGACGCGATCGCACAGGTCGTCCGCGGCTTCGCCGACAGTGATGTCGTCCACGTCGACGGGGACGTCAACCCGCAGAACGACATGGAGACCATCAACGCCGAGCTGCAGCTGGCCGACCTCGAGACCCTCGAGAAGGCGATCACCCGCTATGAGAAGGAAGTGAAGGGCCGCAAGCTCGATCCGTCGGTCCTCGAGACCGCCGTCGCCGCGCGCGACGCGCTGCAGCGCGGCGAACTCCTGTCGGCGTCGAAGATCGACCTGGCGCCGATCCGCGAACTCGGACTCCTCACGGCGAAGCCGTTCATCTTCGTCTTCAACGTCGACGAGACGGTGCTCACCGACGACGCCCGCACCGCCGAGCTCGCCGCCCTCGTCGCGCCCGCGAAGGCCGTCTTCCTCGACGCGAAGATCGAATCGGAGCTCATCGACCTCGATCCGGAGGATGCCGCCGAGCTCCTCGCATCCACCGGACAGACCGAATCGGGCCTCGACCAGCTCGCCCGCATCGGGTTCGATACGCTCGGCCTGCAGACCTATCTGACGGCGGGACCGAAGGAGGCGCGCGCCTGGACGATCGGCAAGGGCTGGAAGGCCCCCGCCGCCGCCGGCGTCATCCACACCGACTTCGAGAAGGGCTTCATCAAGGCCGAGGTCATCTCGTTCGACGACCTCGTCGAGGTGGGTTCGGTGGCCGCCGCGCGCGCCGCCGGCAAGGCGCGCCTCGAGGGCAAGGACTACGTGATGCAGGACGGCGACGTCGTGGAGTTCCGCTTCAACGTCTGACTCGCGCGCTCCGGCTCGGCGGTCTGTCGACCGTACCGCGGCGCGGGAACGCACGAGCGCCTGAATAGTATGGGCTGGTGTCGTCGCCCGAGTTGGAGCAGCTGCGGGATGCGCCGCCGTTCCGCCGCGACCGGCTGGCGCACGCGTGGATCCTCATGCGCGGCATCTCGGATGCCGGAGATGCGATCTGGTCGGTTGCTCTGGCCTGGACCGCCGTTCAGGTGACGACACCGGCCCTGGCGGGCCTCATCGTGGCTGCGGGATCGGTGCCGCGGGCGGTTGCGCTGCTGTTCGGCGGCGTCCTCGCAGACCGGGTGAACCCGCGCGCGCTCATGGTGCTGTTCACCATCGTCCGCACCGTCGTGCTCGTCGCGGTTGCGGTGTGGAGTGCACTCACGGTGCCCTCGGTCGTGGTGCTGCTACTCGCGGCCATCGCTTTCGGCATCTGCGACGCGTTCTACGAGCCGGCTGCCGGGACGATCTCGCGTCAGATGGTCCGTCGCGCCGACCTGCCCGCATACGGCGCAGCGATGCAGACATCGGCGCGGCTGGGCGGAATGCTCGGATCGGCATCCGGTGGCGTGATCGTCGCCCACCTCGGCATCTCCGGGTCGGCGTCGTTGGACGCCGTGACGTTCGCGCTCGTCGTCGCCTTCCTCGTGGTGTGGCTGCGTCCGCGCTTCGCGTTGCCGCGCGCCGCTCGCGAGCCCGTGCTGCGGGGCATCGCCTCCGGATTCCGGCATCTCCGCGACGTGCCCACGACCCGCACGCTCGTGATCGCTCTGGCGGGACTCAACCTGGCGGCGGCCCCGGCCCTCGGCATCGGGGTCGCACTGCGCGCCGACGCCGAAGGATGGGGCGCCGAAGCGCTGGGCTGGTTCGGCGCGTTCGCCGGCGTCGGCGCGACCGTCGGCGCGCTCGTGGTGCTCCGATGGCGGCCGCGGCGCGAGGCGTGGGCCGGGTTCTGGGCTTTCAGCACCCAGGGGTTTGCCATCATCGCGCTGGGCGTCGGGCCGCTCCGGCTGGTCTACGTCGCGGGGGTGGTCATCGGGCTGGGCGCCGGCTTCGGATCGGTCCTGCTCGGGGCGACCTTCGCCGGCGCCACCGACCCGAGCTACCTCGGGCGGATGGGCTCGATCATCAGCATCGGCGACGACAGCCTGCGCCCCCTCACGATGGCCCTGTTCGGCGTTCTCGCCTCGGCGACCGCGCTCTGGGTGCCCTTCGTCGCGTACGGCCTCGCCATCACCGCGCTGGTCGCGGTCCTCCTGGGCAATCGGCAGCTTCGCACACTGTCCCTGAAGGCCCCGGACCGCGGATAGCTGCCGTCACCGCGCTCCGCACCGGCGCTGCCGTCACCGCGACGGCGACGGAACTCCGCCGGCGTCAGCTCGAGGCCGGCTCCTGATGCGTGCGACCGGCGCGCCGGCCGACGGCCAGCCACGCCACAGCGCCCACCACGGGCACGGCCAGGACGATGACCACCCAGAGCAGGGCCTGCACTGCCGTGAGGCTCCGCGCCGCGTGGGCCAGCGAGACCAGCGCCACGACCGCGAGCACCGCAACGGCGATCACGACGATCGCCCAGACGATGTCGTATCCGGCGGGGAGGAGCGGGTTCGCAACGTCGGCCATGCCGTCACTCTACCGAGCCTTCAACGGGCCTCTCGGGCGAGCACCGTACCGGTCGTCGGATCGGTGGGGCGGGTGATCCCTGGTGTGGCGGAGAGGTGTACTCCAGCGCCACGGGTCCGACGACTGGTCGCCCAGCGGCCGCGGGCGGGCCGTCCCTCGACCCCCAACGGCCGGCTCAGTCGTCGAGGAAGACGCCGATCCGCTCGCCGTCCACGACGAACTGCAATGCGCTGCCCTCCGGGAACGCGCTGCGCATCTCGGCCGGCACGCTGCTGTCGACGCGGAGCGCGATCGTCGCGGGGAAGGTGCCCACGCGGCATCCGGAGAACACACTCCCTTGCACCGACCAGTTGTTCGCGTCGTCCTCGGGGTCGGGCAGCTGCGACGTCGCGACGGCCGCCACGCACGCGTCGCCGCTCATGCCGAAGGCGTTGCCCGTCGTCTCGAACAGGGTCAGCCCGAAGAACTCGTACACGCGCGAGCTCGGTCCGGCGCCGAACCACCCGTCGGGCACCGTCGCCGTCGTCGACGGGTCGAGCGTCGCGATCTGCCGCGCGCCGTGCGACACGGCCACCGGTGCGAAAGCCACCGACGCGTAGGTGGCGGATGCCGCCACCGACCCCGCGATGAGCACCGAGGCGATCCATGCCAGCCGTGTCCGCAGACGGAGCGGTCGGAGCGTCGTCGTCTCGGGCTCGCCCACCGTGGCAGGGGATGCGGACGCCGCGCCGGATGCCGGCGGGGTCGGGCCCGGCACGGGCGGGATCGCCTGGGCCAGCACGCGAACGGACGCAGACGGGTCACCGGGGTCGGGCCGCGCGCCGACGGGTTCTGCCGACGCGTCGCCTCCGGACCCGGGTTCTTCGGCCCCCGACTCGGCCGCGCGCTCCCGCGACTCGAGGTGGTGCAGCCGGCGGAGCGCGACGGGGTCGTTCTGGATGTCGGCGGCGGGGCCGTAGGCCCGCAGCCGCAGCCGGCGGAGTTCCTCATGCCGGGCGGTCGCGATGCCGGGACCCGGCGTGGCGGTCTCCACACCGGCGTCGCCGGAGCGGCCACTCATCGTGCCGACTCGAGGTCGCCCGTGCGGGCGGACACCCGGCGCAACTGCACGGCGCCGACGAAGCCGAGAAGCAGGAACACCGCGGCGACGAGCAGCGACCAGCGGGTGCCGTCGGCGAAGCCCTGTGCGAGGGCGGCGACGGCGGCATCCGTTCCGTCGCCCAGCGGACTGGCCGCACCCTCGGCGCGGAGCTGCGAGATGACGGTACCTGCCGACTGCCGGGTCTCGGTCGCGAGCTGATCGGCGGTCGCACCCGAGATGCCCGCGCCCGACAGGGCTGCCGGCATGGTCACCGCGAGCGAGACCGAGAGCGCCGCGCCGGCGAAGGCCGTGCCCAGCGCCGACCCGATCTGGCGGACAGTGCTCTGGGTCGCCGACCCCTGACCCGACACCTCGACGGGCACGTCGCGCAGCACGGTGCCGGTGAGCTGCGCCGAGGCGAGGCCGAGTCCCAGGCCGTAGACGACGAGCGGCACGGCGACGTGCCAGCCGGGGGTCGTCCCGGTGACGATCAGGGCGAGCACGGCGACCCCCAGGACCTCGAGCGCCAACCCGATCAGCACCGTTCCGGGCGAGCCGAAGCGCGCGGCGAGGTGCCGGGCGGATGCGCCGGAGAAGAACGCGCCGATCGCCATCGCCGCCAGCACGAGGCCCGCGCCCACGACATCCAACCCCAGCGCACCGATGAGGTAGAGGGGGAGGACGAAGATGATCGCGAACTCGCCGACGGCGACCATCGCGGCGGTGAGGTTGCCCCACGAGAACGTCGGCAGCCGGAAGAGATCGAGGTCGAGGAGCGCCGAGCGCCGCACGCGCTCACGGTGCCGTTCCCACAGCACGAAGAGGGTCAGCGCGACCGCCGCGACGGCGAGGGCGACCGGGGTCGCGGAGACGGCGGCATCCGCCGGCCAGACCCATCCGAAGAGGGTGAGGTCGCGCTTCGGCGCCCACCAGCCGAGGTCGGGTCCTTCGATCACGGCGAACACCAGCGCGCCGAAGCCGATCGCCGACAGCAGCGCGCCGTCGACGTCGGCGCCGGGCCGTCCCTTGGCGCCGCGCGTCTCCGGCACCGTGAGAATCGCGGCGACGAGCACGGCGAGCCCGAGCGGGATG
>JACEFY010000133.1 GCA_016807485.1 Stenotrophomonas maltophilia
TTCCGCGCGAGCCGACAAGTCCTGTGCGCGCGCAGCCTGTCGGCTCGCACAGAACCATGCGGCTCGGCGGCGGGAGGCCCGGGTCAGAAGACGATCGTGTGGTTGCCGTCGCGCAGCACGCGGTCTTGCGCGTGCCAGAGGACGGCGCGCGAGAGCACTTGGCGCTCGACGTCCGCGCCGCGGCGGGCGAGCTCGGTCGCCGACTCTGCGTGGGTGACCCGCACGGTGTCCTGCTCGATGATCGGGCCCTCGTCGAGGTCGTCGGTGACGTAGTGCGACGTCGCGCCGATCAGCTTCACGCCGCGCTCCTTGGCCTTCTTGTACGGCTCCGCGCCGATGAAGGCCGGCAGGAACGAGTGGTGGATGTTGATCACCGGCACGCCGAGCTGCGCGAGGAAGTCGCCCGACAGGATCTGCATGTACCGGGCCAGCACGACGAAGTCGACGTTGCCGACGAGGAGCTTCAGGATCTCGGCTTCGGATGCCGCCTTGTCCGGCCCGGTCACCGACGGCACGTGGAAGAACGGCACGCCGAAGCTGCGCACATCCTCCGCCGTCGTGGTGTGGTTGGAGACCACCATCGGGATCGTCACGGGGAGGTCTCCGCGGCGGTGCCGCCACAGCAGGTCGAGCAGGCAGTGGTCCTGCTTCGAGGCGAGGATCGCCATCCGCTTCGGCACCGACTGATCGGTGAGGTCCCACTCCAGCTCGAAGTCGGCGAGCGTCCGTTCGATCTCCGCCTCGATCTGCGGGCGGTCGGCGGCGAAGTCCGGACGGTGGAAGACGACCCGCTGGAAGTAGGCCCCGCCGCGTGCATCGTCGGAGTACTGGTCGAACGCGACGATGTTGCCGCCGATGCGGGTGATCATCGCCGAGACGGCCGCCACGATCCCCGGGGTGTCCTTGCCCTGGACGATGAGGCAGGCGTGCGCGGGCAGAAGTTGCGGGTTGTGGACCGGAGGCATGACTCGATTCTGCCTCCTCGGCGGGGGCATCGGGTGGGGAGGCTTACTTGAACGCGTCCTTGACGTTCTCGCCGGACTTCTTCACGTCGGCCTTGGTCTGGTCGGCCTGGCCTTCCGCTTCGAGGCGCTCGTTGCCGGTGACCTTGCCGGCGGCTTCCTTGGCCTTGCCGCCGAGGTCCTCAGCCGCGTTCTTGATCTTGTCGTCGAATCCCATGGGAAACCCCTTTCGCTCCGATCGGCGTGGACGCCGACCAACGGATTTCACGGTATGTCCGGTGCTCCGCGCGAGCCCAGGGGGTTGACGAGCGCGCGGATGCGGCCTAAGCGCGGCGCACCGGCGTCAGCGCACGCCCTTCATAAGGGCGAGCACGGGCTTCACAGCGAAGAGCAGGGCGACGCCCATCGCGATGGCGACGCCGCCGATCGTGGAGAAATACGGCACCTGGTCGGCGGGGTCGTAGAGCTTCGCGAGCCAACCCGCGATGGCCGTGCCGAGGGCGACCGAGAGGAAGAAGAGCGCCACCATCTGGGTCGTGTAGCGCTTCGGTGCGAGCTTGGTCGCAACCGACAGCCCGACGGGGGAGAGCAGGAGCTCCGCCACCGTGAAGCCGAAGAGGATCAGCACGATCGCGAGGAGCGGGGTCGTGTTCTCGCCGCCGTTCGCCCACGGGAGGAAGAGCAGGAACGCTCCGCCCATGACGATCGCCGCGAGAGCGAACTTGACCGGTGTCGACGGCTGCCGGGCGCCGAGCTTGGTCCACAGGGCAGCGAAGACGCCGGAGAAGACGATGATGAAGATCGGATTGATGGAGTTGACCCACGACACCGGCATCTCCCACCCGAAGATCGACCGATCGAGTTGCTTGTCGGAGTAGATCGTCAGCACGGTGAACTGCTGCTGGAACAGCGACCAGAACCCGACGCTCACGACGAACAGGGGAATGAAGCCGAACACGCGCGAGCGCTCGGTCGCGTCGATCTGCTTCGACGCGAGGATGACGGCGAAGTACGCGATCGCGGCGATCACGGTCACCACGATGACGATCGTCGCGAGGTTGTCGGGGCGGATGACGCCGACGAGCACGCCCAGCGCGATCAGGACGATCACGGCGGCGCCGATGCCCCACACGAGCGGGTAGCGGTTGCGGGGGAGCGGGTTCGGCACGGCACGGGCGTCGGCGGGCAGCGCCTTGCGGCCGAACGAGTACTGCAGGAGGCCGAGCGCCATGCCGACCGCCGCGAGGCCGAACCCCCAGTGGAAGCCGAGGTTCGACTGCAGCAGGCCGGTGAGGATGGGGCCGAAGAAGGCGCCGAGGTTGATGCCGAGGTAGAAGAGCGAGAAGCCGGCATCCCGTCGCACGTCCTCGGGCGCATACAGGGTGCCGACGACCGACGTCGCGTTCGCCTTGAGGCCGCCCGAGCCGACCGCGATGAGCACGAGCCCGACGCCCAGTCCGCCGACGCCGGGGACGAGGGCGAGCGCGATGTGGCCGGCCATGATGACCCAGGCGCTGAAGAACAGCACGCGCTCGGAGCCCAGGACGCGGTCGGCGATCCAGGCGCCGAGGATCGTCGACAGGTACACGCCGCCGCCGTAGGCGCCGACGATGCCGGTCGCGACGCCCTCGTCGATGCCGAGCCCGCCCCGCGCGACGGAGTAGTACATGTAGATGAGCAGGATGCCCTGCATGCCGTAGAAGCTGAAGCGCTCCCACATCTCGACACCGAAGATGTGCGCGAGCGCCCACGGCTGGCCGAAGAAACGGGTGTCGTGGTCGCGGCGGCCTGCGGATCCGGGCGCCTCGGGCGTCGTCGTGCTCATGCGTTGAGGCTAGCGGCTCACCTCTCCCGGAGAGGGAGGGCGGGGTGCCCGCCCGTGGCCGCGGCGCGCGTCGGGATGAAGAACGCCACGACGAGCGCGACGGCCGCCGCCGCGCCGCCGAGGAGCAGCGAGGCGGTGAATCCGGCGCTCGTGGGCACCGGGACGCCGCCGAAATCGACCGATGTGGTCGCCAGCACCGCCCCGACGACCGCCGCGGCCGTGCTGGTGCCGAGCGAGCGGAACAGGGCGTTGAGTCCGTTGGAGGCGCCGGTCTCGTGCTGTGGGACCGACCGCATGATGAGCATGGGCATCGATGCGTAGCCGAACCCGATGCCCATGCCGATGAGGATGTTCGCCACGACGAGGTGCCAGACCTCGGAGGAGAACAGGAGGGTGAAGCCGTACGCGACGATCAGGGACAGCGCGCCGAGGATGAGGAGCAGCTTCGGCCCGGTGCGCTGCGCGATGCGCCCCGAGACGGGCGAGAGCGCCATCATCACGAGCCCGGAGGGCATGACGACCAGCGACGCCGCCAGCAGCGACAGTCCGAAGCCGGCGCCTGTCGCGACGGGGAGCTCGAGCATCTGCGGATAGACGACGTTGGAGGCGAAGAGCGAGAATCCCATCGCGATCGAGGCGATGTTCGTGAGCAGCACGGCGGGGCGTGCGGCGACGCGCAGGTCGAGCAGCGGCTCGTCGATGCGCAGCTCGAACCATCCCCAGAGCAGGAGGATGCCGAGGCCCCCGAGTCCGCAGGCCAGCACGGCCGGCGACCCCCATCCCCAGTCGCTGCCCCGCGAGATCGCCAGGAGGATGCCGATGAGCCCGATCGCGAGCCCCGCAGCGCCCACGAAGTCGAAGCGGCCGGCGGTGCGCAGCACGCTGACCGGAACGATCCAGAGCACCAGCGCGAAGACGAGGATGCCGAGGCCCGCCGCCATCCAGAACAGCACGTGCCAGTCGCTGCGTTCGGTCACCAGTGCGCTGATCGGGAGACCGAGGGCGCCGCCGACGCCGAGCGTCGCGCTCATGAAGGCGATCGCCGGGTCGACGCGGTCGACGTGCAGCACGTCGCGCATGA
Source organism: Stenotrophomonas maltophilia (assembly GCA_016807485.1). Taxonomy (GTDB): domain Bacteria; phylum Actinomycetota; class Actinomycetes; order Actinomycetales; family Microbacteriaceae; genus Microbacterium. Next base: position 3,869 of record JACEFY010000133.1, read on the forward strand.
TCGAGATGCCGAGGGGGACGACCCCGACGATCGCCCCTTGGAGGGTGCGCCCGACGATGATCCCGACGATTCCGGGGGAGAGAGCGGCGATGACCGACCCGGCGATCATCACCGCGACGAGCGCGAGGATGATGCGGCGCTTGCCGTACATGTCGCCGAGGCGCCCCGCGATCGGCGTGATGACGGCCGCGGCGAGGAGGGTCGAGGTGACGACCCAGGCGGTGTCGTCGCGACTCGCGTCGAGGAGCTCCGGCAGCTTCGACTGGATCGGCACCATGAGCGTGAACATGAACGACGAGCAGAGCCCCGCCGCCGCGAGCACCGCGACGATCGCCCCCTGGCTCGGCATCCGGGTCGCTCGTCGTCTGGCGTCGTCATCCCCGGTCTGCACTCAGCGAGGCTATCGGCGTGGCGGAGGGCCGGGGCCGCCGCGGGCGATCGGCGACCGCTCGGCGTAGGGTGGCGCCATGGCTGAGGAGACCACGCCCCCGGGGATCGAGATCCGAGCGCTCGAGTCGGTGGAGCAGATCTTCACGGCGACCGATGTGCTCAGCGAAGTCTGGGGCGGTGATCGCACCGGGATGCCGGCGAACCTCCTCCGGGCGCTCGCCCACTCCGGCAACTACGCGGTCGGGCTCTTCGACGGCGAGCGGATGATCGGCGCATCGGCCGCCTGGTTCGCCGCTCCCGCGCAGCGGTCGATGCACTCGCACATCACCGGCATCCTCCCCGGCTACCGGGGGCAGAGCCTGGGGCGGCTGCTGAAGCAGCATCAGCGGGCGTGGGCGCTCGCGCGCGACGTCGGCCACATCACGTGGACCTTCGACCCGCTCGTCGCGCGGAACGCCCACTTCAACCTGCGGGTGCTGGGCGCGCGCATCACCGAGTACCTCGTCGATCACTACGGCGCGATGGACGACGGTGTGAACCGCGGCGATGAGTCCGATCGGCTGATGGCGTCGTGGGCGCTGGCGGCCCCGGCATCCGCGCCGCACGAGGACGACGTCGTGACCACGGTGCCCGTGCCGCACGACATCGAGGCGCTGCGGCGCACCGACCCGGCCGAGGCGCTCGAGTGGCGCTACCGCGTGCGCGACGCGTTCGGCGGGTTGCTGCAGGACGGATTCCGCGTCGCGGGATTCGACGACGAGCGCGGCTACCTCTTCACGCGCTGAGCGCGCCGGGCGCCCGGCATCGGGTGGCGCAGCGGCGGATTTCTGCACACCAGCGGAGGATCTCGGCCGGATCGCTCCGCAGGAGCGCAGATCTCCGCGGGAGTGAGCTCGCGGCATCCCGCCGCGGCCCTACGCTGGCGGCATGCCTGTCGTCGACCTCAGTCACACCATCCGCGCCGGCCTTGTGACGTACCCGGGCCTCCCGGCACCCGTCATCACGCCGCACCTCACGCGCGCCGACTCACGGGAGAAGTACGCGCCGGGCACCGAGTTCGCGATGGATGTCATCACGATGATCGGCAACACCGGCACGTACCTCGATTCGCCGTTCCACCGATACGCCGACGGTTCCGACCTCGCCGGCCTCGACCTCACGACCCTCGTCGGCCTGCGCGCCGAGGTGTTCCACCTCGAAGACGCGTGGGATGCCGCCCGCCGGGGCATCCGCGCCGACACCCTCGCCGATCGCGATGTCCGTGGCGCCGCCGTGCTGCTGCACACCGGATGGGATCGCCTCTTCGGCACGCCGGAGTACGGGTCTGGCGCGCCCTTTCTCACGGGTGAGGCGGCGCAGTGGCTCATCGACGCCGGCGCAGTCCTCGTGGGCATCGACTCGGTGAACATCGACGACACCGAGTCGGGAGGCGAGCGCCCGGCGCATTCGCTGCTGCTGGATGCCGGCATCCACGTCGTCGAGCACCTCACGCGCCTCGGCGATCTGCCCCCGACCGGCGCGCGGTTCACCGCCGCGCCGCCCGCGATCGAAGGGTTCGGCACGTTTCCGGTGCGCGCGTACGCCGAGCTCGACTGACGCACGTCGGTTTGAATTGCGCACAATTCAATTGTGTGCAATGCTTCACGCATGGCATCCGCTCTCGACGACTTCATCTGCTTCGCGATGTACACGGCCTCGCACGCGACCACGCAGGCCTATCGCGAGGTGCTGAAGCCCTGGAATCTCACGTATCCGCAGTATCTCTCCCTCGTCGTGCTCGCGACGGGAGAGCGCACGGTCTCCGAGCTCGGCGACGAGCTGTCGCTCGACTCGGGCACGCTATCGCCGTTGCTGCGGCGTCTCGAAGGGCGCGACCTCGTTGCGCGGCGCCGCGACAGTGGCGATGAGCGCGTTGTGCGAGTGAGTCTCACCGACGCCGGCCGCGAACTGCATTCCGCCGTGATCGCAGCCGCAGGGTGCCTCGTGCCCGCGTTCCTCGACAGCGGCCGCGACCTCGCCGATCTGCTCGCCCAGCTCGCAGCGATCACGGCGAACATGCGCGCGCTCG
>JACEFY010000134.1 GCA_016807485.1 Stenotrophomonas maltophilia
GCGCCGGAATCCAGGCGACCGAATCGTGGATCGCGTACGAGATCACTCCGACCGCAGCCGTCGGGATGATCGCCGCCAGCGAGGTTCCTGCCGCGAGCCGCTGGTCGAACGCGACGAGCAGCACGAGCATCGGCACGATGACCGTGCCGCCGCCCACACCGAACAGACCCGAGAGCAACCCTGCGGCAAGGCCGACGCCGATGGCGGAGGCGATGAATCGCGGCGACCGTGCGTCGCTCACGCGCTCCCCCCCGTCGTCGCGGGCTGATCGGCGGCGTCTCCCGGCGCGGCGACGACATGGTCGTCGGTCGCGGCCTGCTCGAACTGGGCGCGGTAGAGGCGCCAATACGCCCCCTCGGCGGCGATGAGCTCTTCGTGCGTGCCCTTCTCGACGATGTCGCCGTGTTCCATCACGAGGATGAGGTCGGCGTCGCGGATGGTCGAGAGGCGGTGCGCGATGACGAACGACGTGCGTCCTGCGCGGAGGGCGTTCATCGCCTGCTGCAGGAGCAGCTCCGTGCGCGTGTCGACCGAGCTGGTGGCCTCGTCGAGGATGAGGACGCTGGGCTCCGCCACGAACGCGCGCGCGATCGTGATGAGCTGCTTCTCACCGGCCGAGACGTTCGCGGCATCCTCGTCGAGGACCGTGTCGTACCCTTCGGGCAGGGAGTGCACGAAGCGGTCGACGCGCGTCGCGACTGCCGCCTCGGTGATCTCGAGGTCGGAGGCCGACTCCTTGCCGTAGCGGATGTTCTCGCGGATCGACCCGGCGAACAGCCACGGGTCCTGCAGCACCATGCCGGTGCGGGAGCGCACGTCGTCACGGGTGAGTGCGGCGATGTCTTGCCCGTCCAACAGGATGCGGCCGGCGCCCAGCTCGTAGAACCGCATGAGCAGATTGACCAGCGTCGTCTTGCCGGCGCCGGTCGGGCCGACGATGGCGACGGTCTGACCCGGCTCGACCCGGAACGACAGGTCGCGGATGAGCGGCTTGTCCGGAGAGTACGAGAACGCGACGTGCTCGAACTCGATGACCCCGCGACCGACCTTCAGCTCGGGCGCGTCGTCGGCATCGGGGTCCTGTTCCGGTTCGTCGAGAAGCTCGAACACGCGCTCCGCCGACGCGGTGCCCGACTGCACGACCGCAGCCATGCCGCCGAGCTCCGACAGCGGCTGGGTGAACTGCTGCGAATACTGGATGAAGGCCTGCACATCACCGAGACGCAACTGGCCGGAGGCGACCATGAGCCCACCCAGCACGGCGATGCCGACATAGCTGAGCGAGCCGATGAACATCATCGCGGGCATCATGAGGCCGGACAGGAACTGCGCCTTGAACGCGGCCTGGTAGAGCTCCTCGTTCTCCTCCTGGAACTTCTCGCGCGAGTCCTGCTCGCGCCCGTAGACACGCACGAGGGCGTGGCCCGAGAACGACTCCTCGACGCGGGCGTTCAGACGCCCGACCTTGCGCCACTGCGTGGCGAACGCCTTCTGCGAGCGGGGCCCGATGACACCGAACACGACGGCCATGAGCGGAAGCGCCACCAGCGCGACGATCGCGAGCTGCCACGAGATGGAGAACATCATGACGAGCACCCCGACGACGGTGAGGACGTTGGTCACCGCAGTCGACAGGGCCTGCTGCATCGTCTGGGTGATGTTGTCGATGTCGTTGGTGACGCGGGAGATCAGTTCGCCGCGCTGCACGCGGTCGAAGTAGGAGAGCGGCAGCCGGTTGATCTTCGCCTCGACGTTCTCCCGCAGGCGCCACATCGTGCGCACCATGATCACGTTGATGACGTAGCCCTGCAGCCAGGTGAGGATCGACGAGACGACGTAGATCACGAGGACCGCGACGACGACACCCTTGAGGCGATCGAAGTCGACGCCCGCACCCACCTGGAAGTTGCTCATGGCGGCGACCATGTTGGCCGCGTCCGTCTGACCGGCTGCGCGGAGGGCATCGACGACCTGCGACTGCGTCGCCCCGGCCGGGAACTGCCCGGCGAGGCTCGAGGACACCACGCCCTCGAAGATGATGTTGGTCGCCTCGCCCAGCACCTTCGGTGCGATGACGGCGAGGACCACCCCGATGGCCCCGAGGACCGACACGAACAGGAACGCCCACTTGAACGGGCCGAGCAGCCCGATCATCCGACCGAAGCTCTGACCGAACTTGGCCGCCTTCCCCGGTGCGACCGAATCCCAGTCGCCCGAGTTCAGTCGCGCCTGCTCGGCGAGCTCGAGCTCGTAGCGTTCTTCCTCGCTGAGGACAGCGGTGTCGGGCGCGCTCATGCGTCCACCCCCAGCTGCGACTGGACGATCTCGCGGTAGGTCTCGTTGGTGGCGAGGAGCTCGTCGTGCGTGCCCATGCCCACCATCCGTCCGTCGTCGAGCACGATGATGCTGTCGGCATCGGTGATCGTCGAGATGCGCTGCGCGACGACGATCTTCGTCACCCCCGGCAGCTCCCGCCAGAGGGCCTGTCTCAGTCGCGCGTCGGTGGCGACGTCGAGGGCGGAGAAGGAGTCGTCGAAGACGAGCACGTCCGGCCGATGCACGATCGCGCGAGCGATCGAGAGGCGCTGCCGCTGACCGCCGGAGACGTTGGTGCCGCCCTGCGCGATGCGCGAGCCGAGCCCGTGGTCCATCTCCTCGACGAAGTCTTTGCCCTGTGCGATCTCGAGCGCCTGCCACAGCTCGTCGTCGGTGGCGTCCTCACGGCCGAACCGGAGGTTGGAGGCGACGGTCCCCGTGAAGAGGAAGGCGCGCTGCGGGACATAGCCGATGCCCTGCCACATCCGATCAAGGTCGGCTTCGCGGACGTCGACGCCGCCGACGCGCACCGTGCCGCCGGTCACGTCGAACAGGCGCGGGATCAGCGAGACGAGCGTCGTCTTGCCCGATCCCGTCGACCCGACGATGGCGACGGTCGACCCGGGTTCGGCGCGGAACGAGATGCCCGCGAGCACCGGAAGCTCCGCGCCCGGATACGTGAAGGAGACGTCGGCGAACTCGATCGAGCCGGGCGTCGGGAAGTCGGTGACCGGCCGGTCGGGCCGGCGGAGGGCGTCGGAGGAGTCGAGGACCTCGCCGATGCGGTCGGCCGACACGGCGGCGCGCGGGATCATGATGGTCATGAAGGTCGCCATGAGGACGCCCATGAGGATCTGACCGACGTACTGCATGAAGGCGAACAGGGTGCCGATCTGCACGTTTCCCTCATCGACCTGGATGCCGCCGAACCAGATGACCCCGACGACCGTGACGTTGAGCACGAGCATCGCCAGCGGGAACATGAGGACGAAGAGCGACCCGACCTTGCGGCCGACGACCATGATGTCGGTGTTGGCGACGCGGAACCGCGCCTCTTCGATGCGCTCGCGGACGAAGGCGCGGACGACCCGCACGCCGGTGAGCTGCTCGCGCATGACCAGATTGACGTTGTCGAGCTTGCCCTGGTACTGGCGGAACAGCGGCACCATCCGGCTGATGATGAAGCCGGCGACGACGAGGAGCACCGGCACCGCGACCCCGATGAGCCAGCTGAGGCCGACGTCCTGCTGGAGCGCCATGATGATGCCGCCGATCGCCAGCAGCGGCGCCGTCACGAGCATGGTGGCGCCCATCATCGCGAGCATCTGCACCTGCTGGACGTCGTTGGTGTTGCGGGTGATGAGGGTGCCCGCGCCGAAGGTCGAGACCTCGCGCTCGGAGAACCCGCTCACCTTCTCGTAGACATCGCGGCGGATGTCGCGTCCGGCGCTCATCGCCGCTCGTGCGGCGAAATACGTCGCGATGATCGACGCGATGATCTGGCCGAGCGCGATGGCGAGCATGAACCCGCCGCGCGACCAGATGTAGGCGGTGTCGCCGACGGAGACGCCCTTGTCGATGATGTCGGCGTTCAGCCTCGGCAGGTACAGCGAGGCCATCGCCGAGAGGAACTGGAACACCAGGATCCCCGCGAGCCACCACTTGTACGCGCCGAGATAGCGGACGAGGAGTTTTCCGAGCATGCGCGTACTCCGTTACTGCGAGGAGAGGGACGGTCCATGCTAACGCCGCCCGCCGACATCCTCGAGATCCCCCCTGCTCAGGCGGGAGCGGGCACCGCCACCGTCCAGGTTCCGTCGTACGACCGCCGATGCGCCGTCGACGGGTCCCCCGGGCGCCCCGGACAGACCACCGTGACGTGGAAGGCCGACGACAGACGATCCGCGTGGATCCTCCGGTCGGTCTCCACGCACGCGCGCACGCGCTCCGTCACGATCTCCTGCTGGTCGTGGTCCGGGCAGCGGTAGCGCGCCGGCACGAGCATCACATCATTCATCTGGCCCCCAGCCGATGATGCGGAACCCCCCGGTTCCGTCCCCATACACAGATCTACCAGCACCGGACGACATGGGCAAGACTCGGCGCCACCGCGAGCGGGGCGCCCACCCCCCTTGCGACGACCCAGGAGCGGGAGCACGATGTCCTCGTGAAGCGCTTGGTGGTGTGCTGCGACGGGACGTGGGCGCGCCCCGACAGCAAGTACGTCACGAACGTCGAGAAGATCGCGCGCACGATCCAGATCGACCCTGACCGCGCCGGCGGCGCGTTCCAGCTCGTCTACTACATCAGCGGTGTCGGCGGGGGGAGCTTCGCGGCCGACCGACTGCTGGGAGGGGCGTTCGGATTCGGCCTGTCCCACAACGTCGTGGCCTGCTACCGGTTCCTCGCGCAGAACTACGAGCCGGGAGATGAGATCTTCATCTTCGGGTTCAGCCGCGGCGCCTACACGGCGCGCTCCCTGGCCGGCATGATCGCGAAGGTCGGGTTGCTGACGCGGCTCTCGCTGGTCGAAGAACGTCTGCGCGACGCGGTGCACATCTATCAGCGGGAGAAGCTCGCCGAAGGGTCCTTCGGCGCCAGCATCGGCGAATTCACCCACGATCACTGCCACACGCCACGGCTCGCCTTCCTCGGCGTCTTCGACACGGTGGGCGCCCTGGGCGTACCGGGGTTCCGCTGGCGCACGCCCCGATTCCATGACGTCCAGCTCAGCACCCGGGTCGACTGCGCCCGGCAGGCGCTCGCCATCGACGAGACCCGCCTGATCTTCGCGCCGACCCTGTGGGAGATCCCCGCCGGCGCGCCCGAGGGCACCTCGACGGAGAACCCCCGGGTGAAACAGGTGTGGTTCGAGGGTGCCCACTCCGACATCGGCGGCGGCTATGCCGAATCCGGGCTCTCCGACACGGCCCTCCTGTGGATGGCGCGGGAAGCGCGGGCGGCGGGTCTCATCTTCGACGGTGCGCTGCTCGGTCACTACGTCAACAGCGGCTCGGACCCCATCCGACACGATCCGCTGAGCTTCGGCTTCCGGCTCCACAATCTCGCGCTCACCATCAAAGCGAAGCTGCGTCCCCCGGCGGGCGGACCTGCTTTCGTCGGAGGCTTGCGCCGCCTCGGCAACGACCGCGCAGTGTCCGTGCGGGTCGCCAGCAGCGCCATGGGCCACTTCCGGGCTGCGACGTACGAGACGATGAGCCGCTATGAGCCGGCGAATCTGACTGCTTTCGCATCGACCGCGGCGATCATCGAAGAGCCGGTGTCGGCTCTGCCCGAAGAGGGGCTCGAGCTGCGCGAGCTGTCCGCTCCGTGAGAGCGACGAGGATGTAGCAGGAGCGGGGCTTGAACCCGCGACCTCACGATTATGAGTCGTGCGCTCTGACCAGCTGAGCTACCCTGCCACGCCGCACCCACACGGCGAGATGTGGATGCTGCGAGCCCCGAGACAGGATTGAACTGTCGACCCCTTCCTTACCATGGAAGTGCTCTACCACTGAGCTATCGGGGCGAATGCCTGCTCGCAGGCAACTAGAAGAGTTTATCAGAGCCGAGGCATCCCGAAAAACCGGTCAGCCGACGGTGTGCGACCCGGTCGTGTGCTCGTAGAGCCACGGCATCGGATCGACGTGCGTGGTTCCGTTGAGCAGAACCTCGAGGTGCAGGTGCGGTCCGGTGGCCTTGCCGGTCTGCCCGACCTTGCCGAGGACCTGGCCGGCCGTGACCTTCTCGCCCTGCTCGACCCGGAGCGACCCGTACTGCATGTGTCCGTACCGCGTCGAGACGAGCTGGCCGTCGATGATGTGGTCGATCAGTACGGTCACGCCGTAGTCGCCGCCCGCTTCGGTCGCGATGCGGACCGTCCCTGCGGCGACCGCGTGGACCTCGGCGCCGGCGCCCGGCGTGAGGTCGACCCCGCGGTGCGGTGAGGCGAACTGAGAGAGGTACGACACCGACCCGTAGGCGGCCGAGATC
>JACEFY010000135.1 GCA_016807485.1 Stenotrophomonas maltophilia
TCCCGAGTTCGGGAGGAAACCGACACCGCCGGCGGGACTGCTGAGCTGCAGACGCGCCTGCGTACGGAGCCCCGCGAACGTGTCCCACGACATCCGCTCGGGCGCCTCGCGCGCGGCGGCGAGATCGTCGATCCTCCGGAGCCCGGCGGCGCGGAGGCGTTCGCGCTGCACGGGCCGCATCCCGGCGACCAGCAGGAGGTCGCGGTGACCGACCACCTCGAGGTCGCAGGTGGCGCATCGGCCGCACGCGATCACACGGAGCGCGCCGCGGTCGTCGCCCCACGCCAGTGGCTCGCCGAGCTCCCCGGCGGCCAGGTCGCGGTCGGCGATGAGGGCGCGGAGCCGGTCGCGGCGCAGGCCGAACACGGGCAGCAGGTCGCGCACCGCGTGGGTCGAGGTCGATCCGTCGCCGAGCAGCAGCTCGACCCGGTCGGCACGCGGAACGTCCAGCCGATCGAGCTGGTCGACGTATGCCGCCAATTGCATGAGCGCGGTCACCCGAGCGTGCCGGGCGAGCTTCGTGTCTTGGACGATCCACGGGCGAGCGGCGTCATCGGCGTCGCGCACGAGGAAGTCGGCGAAGCCGACGAACTCGGCTGTGGAGAACGCGGCCTGGTAGACCACCTCCACCGCGGGATCGGCGAGCGCGCGCTCGGTGGCGGCGACGGCGGCCGCGAGCGCGGCGGCATCGGACGACCGCGCGGCCGCGATCTCGACGACGCGACCGGGGAACCTGCCGCGGTACTCCTCGAGCACACGCACCTCGTGCTGCGTCCCGAGGCGGCCGGCGCGCTCGAGGGTGAGGTCGAGGGGGTCGACGATCGCGGGCACGCGCCCGAGCTTCGCGTCGATGGCCCGCAGCCAGGCGAACTCGCACTCGGCGGCGGCTTTGAGGTCGCTCGCGCTCCAGACGATCCGGCTCTCGTCTTCGATGTATCGCATGTCACCCTTCCGCGAACGACACTAGCCCGGGCCCCCGACACCCACCGTTCCCGCGGCCCCTGGGCGCCACACCTGCCAGACTGGTGCCGTGAGCGAGAGCCTGCCGTTCGAGAACCCGTACCGTCACGGATTCGCGCGCGTCGCCGCGTGCACGATCCCGGTCGCCATCGCCGACCCCGCCACCAACGCGTCCGCGGTGCTCGCCGCCGTGAGCGGCGCGCACGACGAGGGAGCCGCGGTCGCGGTCTTCCCGGAGCTCTGCCTCACCGGCTATGCCATCGACGATCTCGTCATGCAGGATGCCGTGCTCGACGCCGTCGTCGCAGCGATCGGCACGATCGTCGCCGCCTCGGTCGATCTCCGCCCGCTCATCGTGGTCGGTGCGCCGCTCCGCTTGGGCTCCCGCCTCTACAACTGCGCCGTCGTGATCCATCGCGGCGCGGTGCTGGGCGTGGCGCCCAAGACCTACCTGCCCACGTATCGCGAGTTCTACGAGCGGCGGTGGTACGCCTCCGGCGCCGACGCCCCCGACTCGGTCGTGCTCGCCGGCGCCCCGGTGCCGGTCGGGACGGGTCTCCTCTTCGCCGCCGACGACGTCCCCGGTCTCGTCGTCCACGCGGAGGTGTGCGAAGACGTCTGGGTGCCGGTGCCTCCCTCGTCGACCGCGGCCCTCGCGGGCGCGACCGTGCTCGTCAACCTCTCCGGCAGCCCCATCACCGTGGCGCGCGCGGATGACCGCCGCATCCTCGTGCAGTCGCAGTCGCTGCGGTGCCTCGCGGCCTACGTCTATGCCGCGGCCGGCCAGGGCGAGTCGACGAACGACGTCTCGTGGGACGGGCAGACGATGATCTACGAGGGCGGCGCGCTCCTCGCCGAGACCGAGCGCTTCCCCGACGGCCCCCGCACGTCCTATGCCGACATCGACCTCGACCGGCTGCGCCAGGACCGCCTCCGCCAGGGGACGTTCGACGACGCGCGGGTGCAGTCGTGGGCGCACCACGACCGCATCCCGTTCACGGTGGGGCCGGCGGCATCCACGACGGGCCTCCGACGCCCGCTCGACCGCTTCCCGTTCGTCCCCGACGACGCGGCGCGGCTCGACCTGGACTGCTACGAGGCGTTCAACATCCAGGTGTCCGGCCTCGAGCAGCGCATGCGCGCGATCGGATCGCCCAAGCCCGTCATCGGTGTGAGCGGCGGGCTCGACTCGACGCACGCGCTGCTGGTCGTCGCGCGCGCGATGGACCGGATGGGGCGGCCCCGCAGCGACATCCTCGCGTACACGATGCCGGGATTCGCCACCAGCGACCACACGAAGTCGAATGCGATCGCGCTGGCCGAGGCGATCGGCGCGTCGATCGAGACGATCGACATCCGCCCGATGGCCGAAGAGCTGCTGCGCGGCATCGGACATCCCTACGCCGACGGCGAGCCCGTGTACGACGTCACCTTCGAGAACGTGCAGGCAGGGGCACGCACCGACTTCCTCTTCCGGCTGGCGAATCAGAACGGCGGCTTCGTCGTCGGCACGTCCGACCTGGCGGGGCTTGCCCTGGGCTGGGCGACCTACGGCGTCGGCGATCAGATGAGCCACTACGCCGTCAACGCGGGCGTGCCGAAGACCCTCATCCAGCACCTCATCCGTTGGGTCATCGCGCACTCCGACGACGACACCCTCGCCCCCGAGGCGAAGACCGTGCTGCAGTCGGTGCTCGACACGGAGATCAGCCCCGAACTCGTGCCGGCCGGCCAGGACGGCAAGGTGCAGTCGACCGAGGACACGATCGGTCCGTACGCGCTCCACGACTTCGCGCTGTTCCACGTGCTGCGGTACGGCCTGCGCCCGTCGAAGATCGTCTTCCTCGCCGAACAGGCATGGTCGGATGCGGATGCCGGCGCCTGGCCGCCCGGCTTCCCCTCGGCCGATCGGTACGCCTACGACCGCGACGAGATCGTGCGGTGGCTGCGGGTGTTCCTCCGCCGCTTCTTCGGGTTCGCGCAGTTCAAGCGCAGCGCGATCCCGAACGGGCCGAAGGTGCTGCCCGCGGGCTCACTCTCACCGCGGGGCGACTGGCGTGCGCCGAGCGACGGAAACCCGGCGGCCTGGCTCGCCGAGCTCGATGCGGCATTCGGGCCCGACGCCGCTGACTGAGCCGGTCACTCCGTGGGCAGCGTGCCCGACGCGATCGTGATGACCCATCCGTCGCGCGAGGCGTCGACGAGCGCGTACTTCATCTTGCGGTCGGGCACCCAGCCCTTGTGGCGGCCGGCATCCAACCGCACGTGCTCGGGCGCGACCCGCACCCCGCGGCCGTCCGCCTCGAGGACGGCCTGGACGCACACCCAGTGCTGCAGCAGATCGGACTCGTCGCTCTCGTCGAGCAGGTGCGAATGCTTGCGCATCTGGCGGAGGTCACCGGGCTCGGGGTGCATGTCGCGGATGTCGATGCCGAGCGGCAGCGCAGGGTCGCAGATCGCGACGACGGTCGCGGCACGGTAGCTCGCGGTGACGATGGCGATGGGCAGCTCCTGCCCGTCGCGGGACGCGATGAGACGGGTGTGGTAGCCGAACCCGCGCGGCGCTTCGCGCTCGATCTTGACCTCGTTGACCTCGCAGCCGAGCTTGGCCGCGATGAGCTCCTTCGCGAGGATGCGGCGGCGATCGTGGACCGTGGTGCCCGGGTCCCACCCGAGGCGGGCGGTCACGCCGGCGGGAGTGTCCAGGGGAATCGTCTGCAAAGCCATGTCGCTCCTTCGGATGCGTCGGTCCTCCCCATCCTGGCCCACATCGCCGCACGGCGGGAGGCGAAGCCCCGGGCAAAACCCCGCACGCCCGCACGCGCTGAGACAATGGCGGGGTGAAACTCCTCGTGGCCGCCCTGGCATCCGAACTCGTCGCCTTCCCCGCCGACCTCGACGGGTACGAGCGGCTCGTGACGGGGCCGGGCAAGCTCCAGGCGACGTTCGCGCTCACCCGTCGGTTGGATGCCGCGTCCTACGACGAGATCCTTGTCGTCGGCACAGCGGGATCGGTCGTGCCCGGCACGCGCGGCGTGTTCGAGGTGACCGCGGCGATCCAGCACGATGTGACCGATATCGACGGCATCGCGGGGCAGCACGTGTCGCTTCCCCCGCGCGTGGAGACCGGGCGCGACGGGGGCGTGACGATCGCGACGGGTGACCACTTCGTCGACGACGCCGACGCCGTGGCGGCGATCCACGCGCTCGACGCCCTGCTCGTCGACATGGAGACGTACGCCTACATCTGGGTGGCGCAGCAGTTCGGCGTTCCCATCCGCGTGCTGAAGGCCGTCTCGGACGATGCCCAGGGCGACGCGATCACCGACTGGCGCGATGCCGTCGCCGCCTGCAGCGCGGAGCTGCTGGCCGCAGTGCGCAGCACCCTCCCCTGACCTCCTCCCGCTCCCCCTTCTCCCTTTCGCGAATCACCACCGGACTCCCAAATCACCACGCAATACGCGCACGGGAGGTGGTGACTCGGCGCGGGGGGGGTGATTCGGATGAGGCTGCGGGCGGCGCTGGGTATCCTCGAGGGTGAGCGCGAACCGCCGGACCCGGCGCGATCACCCGCGCCGGCACACAGAACCGAGGAATCCGATGTCGACCACCCCGCCGAACACGCCGCCCGAGAACGGCCCCGACGTCCCGGCGGACGCGCAGCCGACCGCGGCCTATCCCGCCGGTTACGGCCAGGCCGCCGACGCCCAGCCGACCGAGGCCTACGCCGCCGCTTACGGCCAGCCGGCTGCACCGCCGGCGTATGCCCCCGCACCCACCGGACCGGACACGCGCTCGAAGCGCATCGCGTGGACCGCTCTGGCGCTGGCGATCGCGGGGACCGTCGCCGCGCTCGCCGGGTTCGTCCCGATCCTGTGGGTCGGCTTCGCCCTCGCGCTGCTGGCCGGACTCCTCCTGCTCGCCGCGTTCGTCTTCTCGCTCGTCGGCCTCATCGGCAAGAAGAACGGCGGCAAGGGCATCAGCATCACCGCGCTGGTGCTCTCCGTCGTCGGCGGCATCGTGGGCTCGTTCGCCCTGTTCTTCTCGCTCGTCCTCATCGGCCTCGCCGCATCGGGGAGCTCCGCCACCCCCGCGCCCGTGGTGTCGTCGACGCCGAGCGCCGAAGCCACCGACGACGGAGCGATCGTGCAGCCGAGCGAGGCGCCGACCGCCGCGACACCGGATGCCGCGGCCGAAGCCGCGTTCCTCGCCGACGTGCGCCCCAAGGTCAACGAGATCATGGCGAGCGTCGATCCCTCGATCACGCCGGAGATCGTCCAGAGCGTGTTCCCCGACGATCAGCTGGTGCTGATGGGCCAGACGCTCCTCGTCGCCGGCGACTCCGGCATCGACGACATCGTCGAGGCCACCATCGCGCAGTCGGGCGACGTCGTCCCCGCCGACACCCTGCGCCAGCTGTACCAGTCGGTTCTCGACTCGGCCAAGACCTACCTGCAGTGACGTGCGACCGCGAGCCTCTCCGGGGGTTCGCGGTCAGCGCGGCCGGGCGGCGTCCTGCCGGATGACGCTCGGCCCCTGACCGACCGCTTCGACGGTCACCTGAGCGGGAAGCTGCTCTTTCATCGCCTCGACGTGGCTGATGACACCCACAGTCCGCCCGCCCGCGCGCAGCTCGTCGAGCGTGCGCATCGCCGACTCGAGCGTCTCGGGATCGAGCGAGCCGAAGCCCTCGTCGACGAACAGCGTGTCGAGCCGCACGCCTCCCGCGCGCGAGGTGACGACCTCGGCGAGTCCCAGAGCGAGCGCGAGCGAGGCCAGGAAGGTCTCGCCTCCGGAGAGCGACTGCGGCGAGCGCAGTCTGCCCGTGTAGGCGTCGAGCACCTCGATCGCGAGGCCCGAGGCGCGTCCGCGCGCGGCGCGGGCATCGGAGTGGTGCAGCGAGTAGCGACCGGCGGACATGTCGGACAGCCGCAGGTTCGCGGCCGCGACGATCTCTTCGAGCTCGGCCGCGAGCACGAAGGTCTCGAGCTCCATCTTCATCGTGTTCGGCGCGCGCCCCGCGACGGTGTCGGCCAAGCGCGTCACGGCGTCGGCGTCGGGCCTCGACCCGCACATCTCGGTCGCATACGCCGACCTGCAGATCGACCGCGTCGCCGCCGCGCGGGGCCTCGACCCGGCGGCCCTCCGCGCGATCGTCGCGGCGCACACGACGGGCCGCGACCTGGGATTCCTCGGCGAACCCCGCGTGAACGTGCTGGAGCTCAACCTCGCCCTCGACGAGCGGGAGTGACCGACGAGCCGGGCCGGGCCGGGCGGAAACTAGGGTGATG
>JACEFY010000136.1 GCA_016807485.1 Stenotrophomonas maltophilia
GCGACGGTGATGCCGACGGCCTTCAGCTGCTCCTGGATGAGCGTGGCCTGCGTCGTCTGCGTGGGGTCGGCGCCCGCGTACGCGAGGGTGAAGGTGAAGCCGGTCGCGCCCGCCTCGGCGAGGAGGTCGGTGGCCGCGGCGGCATCCTGCTCGTACTTCTGCACGTCGTCGGTCGCGAAGCTGTTGCTCGGCGGGAGGATCGTGTAGGCGTTCTCGTAGTAGTCGTCCGACAGGAAGGCGGCCGTGTTGAGGTCGTCACGGTTGAGCGCGAAGAAGATCGCCTGGCGCACCTTCTGATCGGTGATCTTCGCGGCGTTCAGCCCGAGGTAGGCCACGCGACCCTCGGCGTAGGGGTAGATGTCGAGCCCCGACGCGGCGAGCTGGTCGATCTGATCGGCGGTGACGAACGAGGCATCGGCTTCGCCGGTCTGCAGCGCGGTCTTGACCGTGTCGGCGTTGCCGACGATCTGCAGGGTGAGGTCCTGGATGTTCGCCGGCTCGCCGTAGTAGTTCGGGTTGGGCTCGAAGGTGAGGTACTGGCCGCGCTCGTAGTCCTTCAGCACGTAGGGGCCGGAGCCCACGGCGATCGGGTCGAGCTCGGCGCCGGAGAAGTCGGTCACCTCGCCGTAGACGTGCTCGGGGATGATGTAGGTCTCGGTCGCGATGTTGCTGAGGGCCGCGGCGCTGACCGACGGCAGGTGGAAGACGACCGTCTGGTCGTCTTCGGCGGTCGCCGTGATGGGCTGGTCGCCGATCC
Source organism: Stenotrophomonas maltophilia (assembly GCA_016807485.1). Classification (GTDB taxonomy): domain Bacteria; phylum Actinomycetota; class Actinomycetes; order Actinomycetales; family Microbacteriaceae; genus Microbacterium. Next base: position 758 of record JACEFY010000136.1, read on the forward strand.
ACAGCAGGTCGGCGTTCCCGTTCTCCTTGACGGCCTTCTGCGTGTACGTGAACACGACGTCCTCGGCGGTGAGAGGCTCACCGTCCGACCACTCCAGACCGTCCTTCAGGGTCACGGTGACCGACAGGCCGTCTTCGGCCGGCTCGATCGACTCGGCGAGCTCATTGCGCACCGTCCCGTCGCCCTCCACCCGCGCGAGCGGCGAGTAGATGAGGTTCGTGACGGTGAGGCCCCAGCGGTCTCCGACGTTGATCGGGTTGAGCGAACTGGGGTCGCTCGCGATGACGTAGGTGAAGGCGCCCGTCCCGGCCGAGGTCGTCTCGTCGGTGTCACCGGCGCCCGCCGCGCACGCCGTCACGCCGAGCGTGGCCGTCGTGAGGAGCGCGAGCGCTGCCCAGATTCTCTTCGTGGTCATGATGTCCTCAGCTGTGTATGTGTGCGAATGCGACTATCAACGCTATGTCGGGCACGCGATGTGCTGAAACCGGCGACGCTGTGTTGCGCATTGTGACGCGAGACAGCACCGCCCTACCCCGCCTGACCGGTGCGGTCAATCCGCTGTGCTTCCGACCGGGGTCGAACTAGCGTGGGGGCTTCCAGAGCAAAGGAGCCGATCGTGACCAACCTTCCCCTGCCGCCGTACATTCCCGTCCCGGACGATGAGATCTCCGAGGGCGAACCCGTCGTCGACGTCGACGGACGCGATGAAATCGACCCGGACGCGAACGAGGACCTCATCGACAGCGCCGACGCCGACCGCCTCGCCGCCAAGGGCGACTGACCCCAGTTACGACCGATTCGCTGGCCCCTTCGCGAATCACCACCCGGCTCCCGATTCACCACGTCGCGCGCGCGCATGACGTGGTGACTCGCGCGCAGGCTGATGATTCGCGCTACAGGCCAGGGCCCAGAATGAGTGCATGACCGCGACACTCACCAATTGGGCCGGCAACATCCGCTTCCACGCGCGCGAGGTGCGCGAGCCGCGCACGATCGACGAGCTGCGCGGCGTCGTTGATCTCGAAGATGCCGAGGTTCGACCCGCCCTGGATCGACAGCAGCACGCCGTGCGCACCCTCGATCGACGCCTCGAGCAGCGGCGATTCGACCGCGAGCTCGGCGGCCTTGATCGCGCGGTCGGCGCCACGGGCGGAGCCGATGCCCATGAGCGCCGAGCCGGCACCCTGCATCACCGACTTGACGTCGGCGAAGTCGAGGTTGATGAGCCCGGGAGTCGTGATGAGGTCGGTGATGCCCTGGACACCGGCGAGCAGCACCTGGTCGGCGGTCGCGAACGCCTCGATCATCGAGATGCCGCGGTCGCTGATCTCCAGCAGACGGTCGTTCGGGACGACGATGAGGGTGTCGACCTCTTCCTTGAGCTTGGCGACGCCTGCCTCGGCCTGGCTCTGGCGGCGGCGACCCTCGAAGGAGAAGGGCTTGGTGACGACACCGATCGTCAGGGCGCCGATCGACTTGGCGATCCGGGCGACGACGGGCGCTCCGCCGGTGCCCGTTCCGCCACCCTCACCGGCCGTGACGAAGACCATGTCGGCGCCGGCGAGGGCCTCTTCGATCTCTTCGGCGTGGTCTTCGGCGGCGCGACGACCGACCTCCGGGTCGGCGCCGGCACCGAGGCCGCGCGTGAGCTCACGACCGACATCGAGCTTGACGTCCGCGTCGCTCATCAGGAGGGCCTGCGCGTCGGTGTTCACCGCGATGAACTCCACCCCCCGCAGCCCCAGGTCGATCATCCGATTGACGGCGTTCACGCCACCGCCACCTACACCCACGACCTTGATCACCGCGAGGTAGTTCTGGTTCTGGCTCATGCCGGCTCCTTCGTGTCCCGAACCACTGTCTGTAAACCTTGAACCTCTAGTTGAGGTTTAAAGAATTGCCGAGTATGCAATTCCTTGACTTGAAGGTAAGCGGCCGGGTGTGCCGCCGGGTTCAGGCGCTGGGCGTGTCGCGGAGAAAGATCCCCGCGCATCTCAGCGGACGACGAGAGCGCCCGGCGACGAGACGTCGTAGGCGTACACGCCGTCCGGCGGGCGGGCCGCCATGGCCGCCTCCAGGACCACGGCCTTGAGTTCGGAGTCGTCGGCGTTCCCCCACACGACCGACGTGCCCGGCCCACCGAGGGTGAGGGTGACGTCGTTCGCGGTCGTCGCCGTCATCGCGGTGACCTGCGCGCGGATGCTGTCGGGCAGTGCGCGGAAGACGGTGCCCACGGCGGCGAACGCCGGCGAGCCGACTCCGCCCGTCACCTCGATCACGGGGTGGCCGGCGGGCGGGGTCGGCGTGGTCGACAGCGCGACGCCGGCCGCGTCGACGAGCGTGTAGCCGGCCGCCGAGGCGAGTGAGCCGATCGGCGTGCGCTCGACGATGCGGACCACGAGGTCGTGCGGCGGGCGCGCCTCGAGGGTGTAGCTCTCGACCAGCGGGAACTGCACGAGCGCGGCCTTCACGGCCGACGAGTCGACCAGCGGCAGCGGCACGCCGAGCTGATCGGACAGGGCCGCCTCGACCGCGCCGGCGTCGAGGCCGGCCGTGCCGACGACCTGCACACGCTCCACGGCGAAGAGCGGACTGTAGCGGCGCCCAGGGTGCCGAGCACGAGGAGCACGAACGCGCCGGCGACGCCGATCCACAGCATCCGTCGACGCCGCTGCGCAGCGGTGAACCGGCGCACCTCCGCCCGCAGCGCGCGGCGGCGTGCCCGGGCCGCCGCCCAGACGTCGCGGACGCCGATGTCGGGCTCGTCCTCGACCGGAGCCGGTGCGAGCGGCACGGGGCGGACGGCGGCGTCGGGCACATCGTGCCAGAGCGGCTCGATCGGGGACGTCCCGTCCGGGTCGTCCGAGGCGTCCAGGGGCGTCGGCGACGCGGCGGGCGGCCCGATCGGGACGAAGGCGATCTCGTCGTCCGGCTCCGGCGCCGGCCGAGACGCCGGCGTGGAGGCCGGCAGCGGTGTGGGCCGACGCACCGGCTAGTCCTGCGCTCCGGACAGGGCCTGCAAGACCTGCGGGATGATCTGGTAGACGTTGCCGCATCCCAGGGTGATGACGTAGTCGCCGTCGCGGGCGACGGAGGCGGTGTAGTCGGCCGCCTGCTGCCAGTCGGCGACGTAGTGCACATGGGAGGGGTCGGCGAAAGCGCCACTGACGAGCTCGCCGGTGACGCCGGGAACCGGGTCTTCCCGCGCGCCGTAGACGTCGAGCATGACGGTGTGGTCGGCGTGGGTCTCGAGCACCTCGGCGAACTCGCGGTACATCTCCTGCGTCCGCGAATAGGTGTGCGGCTGCTGGATCGCGATGATGCGGCCGTCTCCCACAACGCTGCGCGCCGCCGCCAGGGCTGCCGCGACCTCGGTCGGGTGGTGCGCGTAGTCGTCGTAGACGCTGACCCCGCGGGCAACGCCGTGGAGCTCGAACCGTCGCACCGTGCCGCCGAACCCTTCTACCGCGCGCAGGGCCGGCTCGAGCGCGAACCCCAGGGTGAGCAGCACCGCGACCGCTCCCCCGGCGTTGATCGCATTGTGGGCGCCCGGCACCGCCAGCGCGCCGGGCACCGTGACGCCCTCGTGGGTGAGGGTGAAGCGCACGGGCCCGTCCGTGACGATGTCGCCGACACGGACGTCGGCGGCGGCATCCGTGCCGAACGTGACGACGCGAGGATGTGTGAGCGCGGCCGCCACGCGCTGAGCGCCGGGGTCGTCGGACGAGATGACGACGGCCTCCCGCGCCTCGGCGCCGAACCGGACGAAGGCGTCGTAGAACGCGTCGCGGGACTCCCAGTGATCGAGGTGATCGGGATCGACGTTGGTGATGAGGGCGACGGACGTGTCGTAGAGGAGGAACGTACCGTCGGATTCATCGGCTTCGATGACGAAGAGGTCGTCGCTGCCGGTGCCGCTGGAGACGCCGAGCTCGGAGATCACGCCGCCGCTGACGAACGTCGGGTCGGCCTCGAGCGCCTGCAGCGCCGTGACGAGCATGCCCGTCGACGTCGTCTTGCCGTGGGCGCCGGCGACGGAGACGAGCCGCCGACCGCCGATGAGCCAGTGCAGCGCCTGCGAGCGGTGGATGACGTGGAGACCCCGCTCCTTCGCCAGGAGGAACTCGGGGTTCTCCGGCCAGATGGCACCGGTGTGGATGACGGTGTCGACGTCGTCCGGGAGGTTCGAGACGTCATGGCCGACGTGGACCGTCGCCCCGCGGTCGGCGAGGGCGCGCAGGCTCGCGCTGTCGGCGCGATCCGACCCGGAGACGCGGATGCCGCGGTCGAGGAACATCCCGGCGAGACCCGACATGCCGGATCCCCCGATGCCGATGAAGTGCGCGGCGGAGATGTCCGTGGGGATCGGCAGGGAAAGGTCGGGTCGAATCATGGCTCGTCAATTGTAGGTCGCCGCCACTGCGCCGAGCCCGAGGGCGCGCCCGGCCCGGCATCCGCCGATTGTATTGACACATTGGTACAGAACGCGTACAAAGAGAACATGGATGCCGACGCCGCCCGCACGATGAACACCGTCTTCGTCGCCGCCTCCGCGGTGGTCGCGACGATCGGCGTCGCGGTCGCCTACCGCCCGGCATCCGCCTATCGCCGCGCCGAGGGATGGGCCTACCGCGCACGCCTCCCCTTCGATCCGGCGCCCCTCCGTCAGTCGGTCGTCCGGAGGTTCCGGGCGTTGCAGCGCGGTCAGGCCTGGGCCGTCGTGGCGTCCGCCGTCATCGCGGCAGCGCTGCTGCTGACCCCGCTGGGGGGCGAACAGTGGTTCATCCTGGTCGCGCTCCTGCCCGCTCTCCTGCTCACCGACCTGGCGTGCCGTGTCACGATCGGCATGCGGGAGCGACTGTTCGACCCCGCGCCGGACGCGCCGCGCATCGCCCGCGTGCAGCCGCTGGCGACGCGCGCCTACCTCGGGCCGTTCCGCCGTGCGGTCACGTGGGCGCTCGCCGCCGTCGGCGCAGTGCTCCTCGCCGTCGTCGCGCTCGCCGTCGGCCGAGGCGACCTGCCTGCCGGGACCGCGACGCCCGCCATCGTGACGCTGGCGGTCGGTCTCGCGCTCGCCGCGGCGCTCCCTCGGATCGAGCGCGCGATCCTGCAGCGCCCGCAACCCGCGTCCGACACCGTCGAGCTCGCCTGGGATGACGCCCTCCGCAGCGACACCCTCGCCTCGCTGCGGCTCACGGCCGGCGTCGTCTGCCTCGTCGGCATCGCGGTGGCCGTCGGCACCCTGTGGGCCGGGGCGGACGACTGGTTCGCCGCCAGCCAGATCATCGTGTGGGGCCAGCTGGCCCTTCAGATCGTCTATCCGCCGCGCGGCTTCGCGATCATGCCCGCTCTGCGACCGTCGGCGGTGACGGCATGATCCGGATCGACCCGGCCTCGCCGACACCGCCGTACGAGCAACTGCGGTCGCAGCTGGTGGATGCCGTCGACGCCGGCGAGCTCGTCGCC
>JACEFY010000137.1 GCA_016807485.1 Stenotrophomonas maltophilia
CTGTTCGGCGAGCTCGGTGAGCTCGACGTCAACGTCGAGGACCTCCGCCTCGAACACTCGCCGGGTGCGCAGTTCGGTCTCGCCGAGATCAGCGTCGTCCCCGGCGCCGTGCGCCACGCCGTCGACGGACTCACGGCGCGCGGCTGGAAGATCGCGAGCATCCCCTCATGAACGAACCCGTCACCGTCGCCGTCGATGGGCCCGCCGGCAGCGGCAAATCGAGCGTGTCCAGGGAAGTCGCCCGGCGCTTGGGCTTCGGCTACCTCGACACCGGCGCCGCGTACCGCGCGCTTGCGTGGCACGTGCTCGCCCGCGGGGCCGACACAGACGACCCCGACGCGGTGGAAGACTCCGCGGCCGACTTCCCGTATGCGATCTCACTCGATCCCGACGACTACTGGGTGCGGGTGGGCGACGACGACGTCACCGACGCGATCCGTGAGCCCCGCGTGACCGGTGCGGTCAGCGGGGTGGCCCGCGTGCCGTCGGTGCGCGTGCGGATGGGTGACCTCTTCCGCGCGCTGGTCGCGGCATCCGGCCGACCCGGGGTCGTCGTCGAAGGGCGCGACATCACGACGGTCGTCGCCCCCGACGCCCCCGTGCGGATTCTGCTGACCGCGGCCCCCGAGGTGCGGGCCGCCCGTCGCAGCGCCGAAGTGTCGAGTCAGGATGCCGCGACCGTCGCCGACGCGTTGCACCGGCGCGACGCCGCCGACAGCCAGGTCGTCGACTTCCTCACCGCCGCCGAGGGCGTGCGCGTGGTCGACTCGACCGATCTCGATTTCAGACAGACCGTGGAGGGCGTCCTGGACGTCATCCGTGCAGCGACAGGAGCGGCCGCATGAGCGCCGAAGACGAATACGAAGGCGGCCCCGACCGCCTCGAGGAGAAGCTGGCGAACCTCGACGAGGAGCTCGCCGAACAGCGCGCCGCGGGTCTGCGCGCCTCGCTCGCCGACTACGAGCTCGACGACGAGGACGCCGACCTCCTCGAGGGGTTCGACGGCGACGAAGACGGCTACGAGGTGCTGCCGGCGCTTCCGGTCATCGCGATCGTCGGGCGACCCAACGTCGGCAAGTCGGCCCTCGTCAACCGCATCCTCGGACGCCGCGAGGCCGTCGTCGAAGACACCCCCGGCGTCACCCGCGACCGTGTGACCTATAAGGGCGAGTGGATGGAGCGCCGCTTCACCCTCGTCGACACCGGCGGGGGGGAGCCCGACGCCCGCGGCATCGACCGCTCGGTGGCCGCGCAGGCCGAAGTCGCGATCGACCTGTGCGACGTCGTGCTGTTCGTCGTCGACGCGATGGTCGGCGCCACGGCGACCGACGAGGCCGTTGTCCGGATGCTGCGCACCTCGCGCAAGCCGGTGTTCCTCATCGCGAACAAGGTCGACGACGCCCGGCACGAGCCGGAGGCGGCCGCGCTGTGGAGCCTCGGCCTCGGCCAGCCGCATCCCGTCTCGGCCATCCACGGCCGCGGCGTCGCGGACCTCCTCGACGAGGTCATGAAGGTGCTGCCGGAGGTCTCGGCGGTCGCCGGCAACGAGATCGGCGGCCCCCGGCGGGTCGCGATCCTGGGGCGCCCGAACGTGGGCAAGTCGTCGCTACTGAACAAGGCCGCCGGCGAAGAGCGCGTCGTCGTCAACGAGCTGGCCGGCACGACCCGCGACCCCGTCGACGAGCTCGTCGACCTCGGCGGCAAGCTGTGGCGCTTCGTCGACACCGCCGGCATCCGGCGCCGCGTGCACCTGCAGCAGGGCGCGGACTTCTACGCGTCGCTGCGCACCTCGGCGGCGCTCGAGAAGGCCGAGGTCGCCGTCGTCGTCCTCGACGTGTCGCAGTCGATCAGCGTGCAGGACCTCAACATCATCGACCTCGTGCTCGAATCGGGCCGTGCGCTCGTTCTCGCGTTCAACAAGTGGGACCGCCTGAACGACGATGACATGGAGAACGCCGACCGCCGGCGCTACCTCGAGCGTGAGATCGAGCAGGACCTCGCGCACGTCACGTGGGCCCCGCGGGTCAACATCTCGGCGCGCACGGGTCGTCACCTCGACAAGCTCGTTCCGGCACTCGAGACCGCGCTCGAGTCGTGGGACCAACGCATCCCGACCGGCAAGTTCAACGCCTTCCTCGCCGAGCTCGTCGCCGAGCACCCGCACCCCTTGCGTGGCGGAAAGCAGCCGCGCATCCTCTTCGGCACGCAGGCCTCGACCCGCCCGCCGACCTTCGTGCTGTTCACGACCGGATTCCTCGACCCGGGCTACCGCCGGTTCATCCAGCGCCGCCTGCGCGAGATCTTCGGCTTCGAAGGAACGCCGATCGTCACGAACATGCGCGTGCGGGAGAAGCGCCAGCGCTGACCCCGCGCACCACACTCACCGCACGACGAGCGAGCGGAAGAGCTCGGTCGGGAGGTCGTCGAGGGTGAGCGCGGAAGCCTCGGCATCCGCCGCCGCGATGCGGGGGAGCGGATGCCGGGCCCCGATGTCGCGGAACCGCTGTACCGCCCACGTGTCGACTCCCGCCTCGGCCAGCCCGCGCCCGAGCGCGCCCAGGCGGGCGTCGTCGATCGCCGCGGGGTGCACGGTCGTGCGCACCTCGACCTCCAGCGGACGATCCGACCCGGCCCGCAGCGCGCGGTTGCCGAGCACGAGCTCGAGCGACCGCCACGCGAGGGCACCGCTCGGGGACGCGCCGGTCACGACGCCGTAGTCGTCGGGGAGGGCCTTGATGTCCAGGCCCACCCAGTCGACGTGCGGGAGGGCGTGCGCCAGCAGGCCGGGGTAGGCCCCCGCCGTGTGCAGGCCCACCCGGAAGCCGAGCGATCGCGCGATGTCCATGGCCGGCACCAACGCGCGCTGCAGGGTGGGCTCGCCGCCGGAGAAGACGACGGCATCCAGCAGCCCGATGCGGTCGCACAGGAGGTCGACGACATAGGCCCACGTGAGGCCTCCCTCCGCTCGCGGGTCGATCAACGCGGGGTTGTGGCAGTAGAAGCAGTTCCACGGGCAGCCCTGCAGGAACACGGTCGCCGCGAGCATGTCCGGCCAGTCGACCGTCGAGAACGCGGTGATGCCGGCGATGTTCAGTTCGTGGGCTGCGGCGATGCGGGGCACGACTCCTCCTCCTCGAGAGCGGTGAAATACATCCGCTCCGCAGCTTCGCCCTTCTTGCCGATGTTGAAGCTCGCGATGGGCCGGAAGTAACCCATGACCCGCGTCCAGACCTCGCACTCGGCGCCGCAGTCGGGGCACGCGAGGTGCTCGCCGGAGCGGTAGCCGTGTCGCGGGCAGATCGAGAACGTCGGCGTGATCGTGATGTACGGCAGGCGGAAGCGCTCGAGCGACCGACGCACGAGGTCGCGGCAGGCGGCGGCCGAGGGCATCGCGGCTCCGAGGTACAGGTGCAGCACGGTGCCGCCGGTGTACTTCTGCTGCAGCGGCTCCTGCATCGCCATCGCCCGGAAGGGGTCGGCGGTGAACCCCACCGGCAGCTGTGACGAGTTCGTGTAGTAGGGGTTCGTTTCGGTGCCGGCGTGCCGGATGCCGCTGTACCGGGCGATGTCCTCCTTCGCGAAGCGATACGTCGCGCCCTCTGCGGGGCTCGCCTCCAGGTTGAACATGTGCCCCGTCTGCTCCTGGAACGCGGTGATGCGGGCCCGCACGTGATCGAGGAGGCGCTCGGCGAGGGCGAACCCCGCATCCGTCGTGATGTCGTGCTCGTCACGGGTGAGGTTCCGTACGTACTCGTTGACGCCGTTGACCCCGATCGTCGAGAAGTGATTGTCGAGAGTGCCGAGGTACCGCTTCGTGTAGGGGAAGAGTCCCGCCGCGATGTGCTCGTCGATGACCGCGCGCTTGGCCTCGAGGCTGTCGCGGGCGAGGTCGAGGAGATCGTCGAGCCGGTCGAGGGCGGCGCGCTCGTCGCCGGAGTGCACGAACCCGAGGCGCGCGCAGTTGATCGTCACGACGCCGACCGAGCCGGTCTGCTCCGCCGAACCGAACAGTCCATTGCCGCGCTTGAGCAGCTCGGTGAGGTCGAGCTGGAGCCGACAGCACATCGAGCGGATCATGTGCGGGTCGAGATCGCTGTTGACGAAGTTCTGGAAGTACGGGAGGCCGTACTTCGCGGTCATCGCGAACAGGGCGTCGACGTTCTCGCCGTCCCAGTCGAAGTCCTTCGTGATGTTGTAGGTGGGGATGGGGAACGTGAATGCCCGTCCGTCGGCGTCACCGCCGGTCATGACCTCGATGAAAGCGCGGTTGATGAGGGCCATCTCCGGTGCGAGGTCGCCGTAGGTGAACGGCTGGACGTCGCCCGCGACGAGTGGATGCTGGTCGTCGAGGTCGTCGGGGCACACCCAGTCGAAGGTCAGATTGGTGAAGGGCGTCTGCGTGCCCCATCGGGAGGGGACGTTGAGGTTGAAGACGAACTCCTGCATCGCCTGGCGCACCTGCGCGTACGACAGACCGTCGCGGCGGACGTAGGGCGCGAGGTAGGTGTCGAACGAACTGAAGGCCTGCGCCCCGGCCCACTCGTTCTGGAGCGTCCCGAGGAAGTTCACCAGCTGCCCGAGTGCGCTCGAGAAGTGCACGGGAGGCTCGGAGGCGATCTTGCCGGGAACGCCGTTGAACCCCTGCTCGAGCACAATCCGCAGCGACCATCCCGCGCAGTACCCGGCGAACATGTCGAGATCGTGGATGTGCAGATCGCCCCCGCGGTGCGCCGCACCCACCGCGGGGGAGTAGACCTCGTCGAGCCAGTAGTTGGCGATGAGCTTGCCGGCGGAGTTGAGGATCATGCCACCGAGGGAGTATCCCTGGTTCGCGTTGGCGTTCACGCGCCAATCGGCGCGGGCGAGGTACTCGTCGATGGTGTCTTTGACGGTGACGGTCGCACGACTCATGGGATGTCCTCTCGCGGGGATGGGTGATGTCTGACCACAATATGTAGTGGTCTCACCGAGTGATCGGCGCAGATGTGGCGTGTCGCCGATTGTGTCCTGACCACACCGGGCGGGTTGCACGCGAAGGCGCCGCATCCGTGTCGGCGCGCGACGACGGATGCGGCCACATCCGCCGGGTGTGACAGTCTGGACGCGTGACGATCGTGCCTCCCAGTCCCGGTGAGCCGCGCCGCCCCGACGGGCCGCGTGATCCGGGCGATGCCTGGGTGATCGCCGCCGACGGGACGAAGTACTGGGGTCGGTTCGGCGCCGCGGGGCTGCTCGCGGTCGACGCCGAACGCGGCGTACTGCTGCAGCACCGCGTGGCATGGAGCCACCACGGCGACACCTGGGGGCTTCCCGGCGGCGCGCGCCACGAAGGCGAGTCGGCCTGCGACGGCGCCCTGCGCGAATCGGCCGAGGAGGCGGGGGTGCCCGCCCACGCGGTGCGTCCGCGCTGGATCAGCGTCTACGACGCGGGCGTCTGGACCTACGCGACCGTCGTCGCCGACGTCACCACGCCCTTCGAACCGGTGATCAGCGACCCGGAGAGCCGTGAACTGTCGTGGGTGCCGCTCGACGCCGTCGATGACTATCCCCTGCATCCCGGCTTCGCGGCGTCGTGGCCGCGGCTCCGTGCTCTGCTCGACGTGCGCCACGCCGTGGTCGTGGACGCGGCCAACGTCGTCGGATCGGTGCCCGACGGCTGGTGGCGTGATCGCGCGGGCGCCGCCGACCGGCTCCTCGGTGCCCACGCGACGCCAGCGCCGCGCTCGCGCTGCCGGAAGACACCTGGTTCCCGGAGATCGTCGCCGTGCTCGAGGGCGACGCACGCGCGGCCGTCGACATCGCGGGGGTGACCGTCGTCCGCGCCGCGGGCTCGGGCGATGACGAGGTCGTGGCTCAGGTGGCGGCGCTCGCCGCGACCGGATGCACGGTGACGGCGGTCACGAGCGACCGCGAGCTCGCCGCGCGGCTGGGGGAGCTGGGCGCGTCCGTCCAGCCGTCGGCGTGGCTCCGCGCGCTCCTGTGACCCGGGTGGCTCACGGCGTTTCTGTGGGCTCGAATCGCTGACTCGCGTCCGAATGACAGCGATCTGCGCCCACTAGTCCGCGGCATCCCGATCGTCGTCGCGGCCGCGCGGGGCATGTGCGCGTCGGCGGCGAGAAGGCGAAGGCCGCGCAGGCCGTGCGCATCGGCGACGAGCTGCGCGTGCGCATCGCCGGCTTCGACCGCATCCTGG
>JACEFY010000138.1 GCA_016807485.1 Stenotrophomonas maltophilia
ACGTCGCGGAAGTTCAGCGTCCCGGGGATGCTCACGTCGACGGTTCCGCCCCTGCGCCGTGCCGCCGCGGCACCGCATACTTGCCGGCGATCGTGATGCGGTTGAAGGCGTTGATCGACACCAGCAGCCAGCTCAGCGCGACGTACTCCTCTTCGGTGAGGATGCCTCCGACGCGGTCGTAGACCTCGTCGGAGATGCCGTCCTCGTGGATGAAGACGTACGACTCGGCGAGTTCGAGTGCCGCGCGCTCTCGCGCCGTGAAGACGCCGGACTCGCGCCACGCGGCCAGCTGCGCGATCTCATCGGCGGTGATCCCGGCGGCGACGGCGCGGTCGACGTGCACGCGCACGCAATACGCGCAGCCGTTGAGCTGCGAGCTGTGGATGAGCGCGAGCTCCTTGAGGCGCTCGTCGATGCCCGCCCGAGCGGCGAGGTCGCCGACGGTGTGGGCGAAGGCGTCGAGCGCGTCGTAGGCGGGGCGCGCCGAGCGGGACAGATGCACGCGTCGTTCCGAGGTCATGACGTCAGCCTACGTCTGCCGGGGGGACCCGCCTCGGGATGGGTCACAATGGCCGGATGGATGAGTTTCAGTTCCTCGCCGAACAGGCCCGCGGGCTCGGGGTGGACCGCGTTCCCCCGATCCGCCGACTCACGGCGACCCTCCAGGACGGCCGCGCCGTCAGCGCTCTGCACTACGGCGACCCCGCCACCGGCGCTTTCGCTCCCCCGGTCGTGACGTTCCTGCACGGCGCCGGCCTCAACGCGCACACGTGGGACACGACCGCGATCGCGCTGGGGCTCCCCGGGCTCGCGCTTGACCTGCCCGGGCACGGCGATTCGTCGTGGCGAGAGGATGCCGCCTACGCCGGGCGTCCGCTGGCCGCCGACATCGCGGGCCCTCTCGAGGAGTGGACCGATGGCCCTCAGGTCGTGGTCGGGCAGTCGCTCGGCGGTCTCACTGCGGCGGCACTGGCGGCATCCCACCCCCAGCTCGTGCGCGCGCTCGTCGTGGTCGACATCTCCCCCGGCATCGATCCGAACGGAGGCGCGAGTCAGATCGCGGCCTTCTTCGCCGGGCCGACCGACTGGGCGAGCCGCGACGAGCTCGTCGAGCGTGCCCTGCAGTTCGGCCTGGGCGGTACGCGGGAAGCCGCGACGCGCGGGGTGTTCCTCAACTCCCGCGTGCGCCCCGACGGGCGCGTCGAGTGGAAGCACCATTTCGCGCACCTCGCCGCGGCGATGGCTGCCGATCCGGCCGCCGCGGTGGCCGCGCGCGAAGGTCAGGATGCCGTCCGCGGCGTGCTGGCGGCCTCCGGCTGGGACGACCTCGCCGCCGTCCGGGCGCCGCTCACCCTCATCCACGGTGAGCGCGGCTTCCTCACGGACGAGGACGTCGCCGACTACCGCGAGCACCTGCCGCACGCCGACACCGTGTCGGTCGCATCCGGCCACAACGTGCAGGAAGAGCTGCCCGCCGAACTCGCGACGATCGTAGCGTCGGCGGTGCGCGCCGACAGCGGGAAGATCTGACGCTCCGCGACGGTTGATGACGGGCGTGCACACGGCATCGCCGGCGGACCTTAGGCTGTTACGCGCACCCGAGTCCGCAGACGTGCCTGGTCCAGCAACGACGCACGCCTGCTCCCTGCGAAAGGACCTTCCCCCCATGCTTCGCCGAACCACTCTGGCCGCCGCCGCGCTCCTCGCGGCCGGCGCCCTGCTGCTCACCGCCTGCACGGGCGGCACGGCGACGTCGCCGTCCCCGACGGTGGGCAACCCCGACCCGAACGCGTCGGTCGCGATCCGCCTGGTCGCCGAGCCCGGCAACCTCGACATCCGCGAGACGGCGGGCGCGGCGCTCGATCAGATCCTCATCGACAACGTCTACCAGGGACTCGTCTCCCGTACCGCCGATCAGGAGATCGTCCCGGCGCTCGCGAGCGACTACGAGGTGTCGGCCGACGGACTGACGTACACGTTCACCCTCCGCGAGGGGGTCACCTTCCACAACGGCGAAGAGCTCACCCCGGACGACGTGGTGTGGTCGCTGCAGCAGGTGAAGGACACCGCCTCGTATCGCGACTCGGATCGCCTCGCCCGCGTGAGCTCCATCACCGCCGAGGGTCAGACGATCACCCTCACCCTCAGCGAGCCCGATTCCACGCTGCTGTGGAACCTCACCGGTCGCGCGGGCCTCATCCTCAAGAAGGACGACACGATCGACCGGAAGACCAAGGCCAACGGCACCGGTCCCTACACGCTCACCGACTGGAAGCAGGGCGACTCGATCACCTTCGCACGCAACGACGCCTACTGGGGCGACAAGGCGCAGGTCGCCGAGGTCGTCTTCGACTACATCCCCGACACGCAAGCCGCCCTCAACGGCGCGCTGACGGGAGAGCTCGATGTGCTCACCGGCTTCGACGCGAACCTGACGAGCCAGGTCGAGGCGAACGGCGACTTCGCCGTGACGCTGGGCAAGTCTACCGACAAGGGCACGCTGGCGATGAACTCGACCAAGGCGCCGCTCAGCGACATCCGCGTGCGTCAGGCGATCCGCCAGGCGATCGACAAGAAGGCCATCGTCGAGGCACTCGCCGCCGGCGAGACCCAGTACGGGCCGATCCCCGAGCTCGACCCCGGCTACGAAGACCTCGAATCGGTCGCGCCCTTCGACCCGGAGGCCGCCAAGAAGCTGCTCGCCGAGGCCGGCGCCGAAGACATCACGCTGACCCTCACGATCCCGTCCTTCTACGGCACGACGGTCTCGCAGATCCTCGTGTCGAACCTCAATGATGTCGGCATCACGCTGAAGGTCAACGCGGTCGAGTTCTCGGCCTGGCTGCAGGACGTCTACATCAACAAGGACTACGACCTGAGCTTCGTGCTGCACACCGAGGCACGCGACTTCGAGAACTGGGCGAACCCGGACTACTACTTCACCTACGACAACGCCGAGGTGCAGAAGCTCTACGCCGACTCGCTCGCCGCCACCGATGAGCAGACCGCGGCCGACCTCCTGAAGAAGGCCGCCAAGATCGTCTCCGAAGACATGGCCGCCGACTGGCTCTACAACGGCGCCTCCGTCGTCGCGATCGGATCCGGTGTCACCGGCGTCCCGACCGTCAACACGAACGAGCGTCTCAATCTGGCTGAGCTGGTCAAGAGCGAGGGGTGATCCGCTACGCGCTGACGCGACTGGCCCTGCTGCTGCTGGGCCTGTTCGTCGCCAGCGCGCTGATCTTCCTCACCCTGCGGATCCTCCCCGGCGATGTGGCACAGCTCATCGCCGGGGTGGGATCCACACCCGAGCAGATCGACGCCATCCGCGAACGGCTGGGGCTGGGCACCCCGCTCCCGGTGCAGTACGTCACCTGGATCTCGGGCGTGCTGCGCGGCGACCTCGGCACCTCGCTCCTCACGGGCGCGCCGGTGGCCACCGAACTCGCGCAGAAGGCGCAGGTGACGGTGCCCCTCGGCATCCTCTCGCTGACGTTCGCGCTCCTCATCGCCCTCCCGCTCGGTGTGCTCTCCGCGATGCGACGCGGCCGACCCGACGGCACGGCGCTCAGCGTCGGCGCGCAGACGCTCGCCGCGGTGCCGGTCGTCTGGGCGGGCATGATGCTCGTCCTCGTCTTCGCCGTCTGGCTCGGCTGGCTGCCCGTCTCGGGCCGCGCGAGCGTGCGCACCGAGATCGCCCTGAACCGCGAGGGCGGCACGGGCATCTACCTCATCGATGCGATCGCCTCCGGCAACCCGGCCTACATCCAGGACGTCCTCTCGCACGCCGTGCTGCCGGCGCTCACCCTCGGACTCCTCACCGCCGGCATCTTCCTGCGTCTCGTGCGCACGAACGTGATCGGCACCTTCAACATGCCCTACATCGACGCGGCCCGGTCGCGCGGCGTGCGCGAAGGACGCCTCGTGCGCACGCACGCCTACAAGCCGGCCCTCATCCCGATCATCACGGTGATCGGCCTGCAGGTCGCCCTCATGCTCGGCGGGGCCGTGCTGACCGAGACGACCTTCGAGTGGAAGGGCCTCGGCTTCCAGCTCGCCGCCTACCTCTCCTCGCGTGACTTCGTCGCCGTGCAGGGGATCGTCGCGATGATCGCGATCATCGTGGCCCTCACCAACTTCGCCGTCGACATCATCGCGGCGTTCATCGATCCGCGAGTGAGGTACTGACATGAAGGAACCTCGCCTCGTCGACCGTCTTCCGGTCGTCCACCAGCTGCGCCAGAGCGTCGGCCTGCAACGCGGGATGCTGGTGGCCGGCCTCGTGCTCACCGCGATCTTCCTGCTGTGCGCCGTGCTCGCGCCGTGGATCGCGCCCTACAGCTACAGCCAGCTGACCGGTCCCGACGGCAACTTCGGCGCCCAGCAGCCGCCGAGCGCTGAGCATCTGCTCGGCACCACCGTCGGCGGCTACGACGTGCTTTCGCGTGTCATCTGGGGTGCGCAGACCGCGCTCTACGTCGTGATCGTCGCGATCGTGCTGTCGGTGTTCATCGGCATCCTGCTGGGACTCATCTCCGGCTACCTCGGCGGGTGGGTCGACCGCGTGCTCGTCGTCATCGCCGACGCGATCTACGCCTTCCCGACCCTGCTGCTCGCGATCGTCGTCGCGATCGCCATTTCCGGCGGGCAGTCGGGACTCTGGCCGGGCGTCTTCGCGGCGGCGGCATCCATCACGGTCGTCTTCATCCCGCAGTACTTCCGCGTCGTCCGCGCCGAGGTCGTGCGCGTGAAGTCGGAGGCCTTCATCGAGTCGGCGAAGGTCATCGGCGCCTCGACCCCGCGCATCATGTTCCGCCACGTGCTGCGCAACTCCACGCGCACCCTGCCGCTCATTGTGACCCTCAACGCATCGGAGGCGATCTCGACGCTCGCCGCGCTCGGCTTCCTCGGGTTCGGCATCGAGCCGACCGCGGCCGCCGAGTGGGGCTACGACCTCAACAAGTCGATCAGCGATGTCGCGTCGGGCATCTGGTGGACGGCGATCCCGCCCGGCCTCGCGATCGTGCTCACCGTCCTCGGCATCACGCTCATCGGCGAGAGCCTCAACGACCTCGCCGACCCGCGCCTGCGCGCGCGGCGGCGGGCGACGAAGCAGACCCCGGCCGATGCGGTCGCGGCGAGCCAGCCGGCCAGTCGCGAATTCATGGGAGAGGTCGAGTGATGACCGACGCAGCACAGGCCGCACTGGCGGTCGACATCCGCGGACTCGACGTGACCTTCGCGACCGACGGCGGCGACGTGCACGCAGTCCGCCGGGTCTCCCTCGACGTCCGCCGCGGCGAAGTGCTCGCGATCGTCGGCGAGTCCGGCAGTGGCAAGACCGTCACCGCGCGGACGATCCTCGGTCTCCTCCCCGAGACGGCGGTCACCCAGGGCGCGGTCCTGCTCGACGGCATCGACGTGGTCGGTCTGGATGCCGCGGGGCTCCGCGACGTCCGCGGCACGCGGGCCGCGATGATCTTCCAGGAGCCGTCCACCGCGCTCAACCCGGTGTTCACGGTCGGCTGGCAGCTCGCGGAGGGCCTGCGTGCGCACGGCAAGTACAGCAAGAAGGAGGCGCGCGCGAAGGCGATCGAGATGCTCGCCCGCGTGGGGATCCCCGAGCCGGAGCGCCGTGTCGACGACTATCCGCACCAGTTTTCCGGCGGTCAGAAGCAGCGCATCGTCATCGCCACGGCGCTCGCCCTCGACCCGACCGTCATCATCGCGGACGAGCCCACCACAGCCCTCGACGTCACGGTGCAGGCCGAGATCCTCGATCTCCTCCGGCGTCTGCGCGATGAGGACGGCACCGCCATCGTCCTCATCACGCACAACATGGGCGTCGTCGCCGACCTCGCCGACCGAGTGGCCGTCATGCTCAACGGCGAGGTCGTCGAGACGGCGCCGGTCGCGGAGCTGTTCGCGGCGCCCGTCCACGAGTACACGCGGCGCCTGCTCGCGGCCGTGCCGCGACTGGAGATCGTCGACCGGCGGATGCCGGAGACGGCCGCATCCGCAGCGCCCGTCGTGATCGCCGACGACCTCGTGATCGAGTATCCCGGCCGCCTCGGCCGGCCCACCTTCCGCGCCGTCGACCGGGTGAGCTTCACCATCTCCCCCGGTGAGGTGCTCGGCCTCGTCGGCGAGAGCGGATCGGGCAAGACGACCATCGGGCGCGC
>JACEFY010000139.1 GCA_016807485.1 Stenotrophomonas maltophilia
AGCCGCACCTGCGCTCGCTCGCGCACCTCGAGCTGCAGCCGACGACTCCCGAGGTGCTGGCGGGGCACGACATCGTCTTCCTCGCCCTGCCGCACGGCCAGTCCGGACAGTACACGGAGGCGCTGGGGGACGTACCGCTCGTCATCGACGCGGGCGCCGACCACCGTCTCACCTCGGTGGCGGACTGGGACGCGTTCTACGGCGGAGACTTCCACGAACCGTGGGCCTACGGTGTTCCCGAGCTCCCCGTCGGGGGCGGCAAGCAACGGGAACAGCTGGTGGGCGCGACGCGCATCGCCGCACCGGGCTGCAACGCCTCGACGGTCGCCCTCTCGCTCGCGCCGGGCGTCGCCGCCGGCGTCATCGATCCCGGCGACATCGTCACCGTGCTCGCCGTCGGGCCGTCCGGGGCGGGAAAGAGCCTCAAGACGAACCTGCTCGCCGGGGAGATCCTCGGCTCGGCCAACCCCTACGCGGTCGGCGGCACGCACCGGCACATCCCGGAGATCCGTCAGGCGCTCGCCGCCGCCGGAGCCGGCGACATCCGCGTGTCGTTCACCCCCGTGCTCGTCGCGATGAGCCGCGGCATCCTGGCGACATCGACCGCGCCGATCGCCCCCGGAGCGACGGATGCCGACATCCGCGCCGCGTGGGAGAACGCGTACGGCGGTGAGACGTTCGTCCAGCTGCTGCCAGAGGGCCAGTTCCCGCGGACGGCCGACGTGCTCGGCGCCAACACGGCGCTCATGGGGCTCGCGATCGACCGGGCGGCGAACCGGATCGTCGTGGTCACCGCCGTCGACAACCTCGTCAAGGGCACCGCGGGCGCCGCCATCCAGTCGATGAACATCGCCCTCGGTCTGCCCGAGGACCGGGGCCTGAGCGTGAACGGAGTGGCACCGTGAGCGTGACCGCAGCCCAGGGGTTCGAGGCGGCCGGAGTGGCCGTCGGCCTCAAATCGACGGGCAAGAAGGACGTCGCCGTCGTCGTCAACAGGGGCCCGCGGAAGGCCGCCGCCGCGGTGTTCACGAGCAACCGCGCCAAGGCGAACCCGATCCTCTGGTCGCAGCAGGCGATCGCCGACGGTGTCGCCGAGGCCGTCGTGCTCAACTCCGGCGGCGCCAACTGCTTCACCGGATCGTTCGGATTCCAGACGACACACCAGACGGCCGAGCGCGCCGCCGCCTTGCTGGACGTCAGCGCCGGCGACATCATCGTGTGCTCGACAGGACTCATCGGCACCGGCGACGAGGTCTTCCGCGCCAAGGTGCTCGACGGCGTCGAGAAGGGGATCGCCACGCTCTCCGCGAGCGGCGGGGAAGCGGCGAGCGAGGCGATCATGACGACCGACTCGCGCGCCAAGCGCTCCGAGCGCACGCAGGACGGATGGACCGTCGGCGGCATGGCCAAGGGTGCCGGCATGCTCGCACCGGGACTCGCGACCATGCTCGTCGTCATCACCACCGACGCCGACCTCGCGGCATCCGAGCTCGACACGGCACTCCGCGCCGCCACCCGGGTCAGCTTCGACCGGCTCGACTCGGACGGATGCATGTCGACGAATGACCAGGTGACCCTCCTCGCGAGCGGTGCCTCCGGCATCCATCCCGACGCCGCCACCTTCACCGCAGTGCTCACCGAGGTCTGCCGCGACCTCGCCGAGCAGCTGCAGGGCGATGCCGAAGGCGCCAGCCACGACATCGCGATCGAGGTCGTCGGGGCGGCCTCCGAGGCCGATGCGGTGGAGGTGGGCCGGTCGGTCGCGCGCAACAACCTGTTCAAGGCGGCGATCTTCGGCAACGACCCGAACTGGGGCCGCGTGCTCGCCGCGATCGGCACGACCACCGCCGCCTTCGACCCGTATGACGTCGACGTCTCGTTCAACGGGGTGCGCGTCTGCACCGCCGGCGGCCCCGACCGCCCGCGCGAGGACGTCGACCTCACGCCGCGAGCCACCCGCATCCTCATCGACCTCAGAGTCGGGGCAGCGTCGGCGACGATCCTCACCAACGACCTCACCCACGACTACGTCCACGAGAACAGCGCGTACTCCTCATGACCGATCTCCAGCAGACGACCCCGGAAGAAGCTGCGGCGAAGGCCGGCGTGCTCATCGAATCGCTCCCGTGGCTGCAGCGCTTCCGCGACCAGATCGTCGTCATCAAGTACGGCGGCAACGCGATGGTCTCCGAGGAGCTGCAGAACGCGTTCGCGCAGGACATCGCCTATCTCCGCTTCGTCGGGGTCAAGCCCGTCGTCGTGCACGGCGGAGGTCCGCAGATCTCGCAGATGCTCGACCGGCTCCAGATCCCCAGCGAGTTCAAGGGCGGCTACCGTGTCACGAGCACCGAGGCGATCGGGGTGGTGCGCATGGTGCTCACCGGCCAGATCAATCCGCAGCTCGTGGGGCGCATCAACGCCTTCGGCCCGTTCGCGACGGGGCTGTCGGGGGAGGATGCCGGCCTGTTCGGCGGCCGGCGCCGCGGCGTGCAGGTCGACGGCGAGCTGCACGACCTCGGCTATGTCGGCGATGTCGTCGAGGTCGACCCGCAGCCGGTGCTCGATCAGCTGGCAGCGGGCCGCATCCCCGTCGTCTCCTCGATCGCCCCCGACCTCGACCACCCCGGCCACTCCCTCAACGTCAACGCGGATGCGGCGGCCGCGGCCCTCGCGGTCGCGCTGGACGCCACGAAGCTCGTCGTGCTGACCGACGTCCCCGGGCTCTACGCGGATTGGCCGAACCGCGACTCGCTCGTCTCGCATCTGACCTCGACCCAGCTGCGCGAGATGGTGCCGACGCTCGAGTCGGGCATGATCCCGAAGATGCAGGCATGTCTGGATGCCGTCGACGGCGGCGTCGACACGGCGGCGATCATCGACGGACGCCAGCCGCACTCGGTGCTGGTGGAGATCTTCACAGAACACGGAATCGGAACAGAGGTGGTGGCCGGATGAGCACAGCAGACGCGACGGGCTGGCAGGACGATGCAGCGCGCGACCTCGTGCGCAACGCCGGCGACCGCTTCGCCCTGTTCACCCGGGGAGAGGGCTCGCACCTGTGGGACGGGGAGGGCAAGCGCTACCTCGACTTCCTCGGCGGCATCGCCGTGACCTCTCTCGGCCACGCGCATCCCGTCTTCGTCGAGGCGGTCAGCCGACAGGCGGCAACCCTCGCGCATGTCTCCAACTTCTTCGCGACGCCCCCGCAGCTTGCGCTCGCCGCGCAGCTCAAGCGGCTCGCGGGCACGGGGGAGTCGGGCCGCGTGTACTTCGGCAACTCCGGCGCCGAGGCGAACGAGGCCGCCTTCAAGCTCGCCCGCCTGCACGGCGGGCCCGAGCGGCCGCGCATCCTCGCGATGCGGGGCGCCTTCCACGGGCGCACCATGGGCACCCTCGCCCTGACCGGCAAAGACCACATGCAGGCGCCGTTCCTGCCGATGGTGCCGGGTGTCGAGTTCATCGACTCGACCGTCGAGGCGCTCGCCGAGGCGCTCGCCGAGGCGCTCGACGACCGTGTCGCCGCGCTCTTCGTAGAACCCATCAAGGGGGAGGCGGGAGTGCTGGATCTGCCGGACGGCTACCTCGCCGCCGCGCGCGAGCTCACGGCGGAGCATGGCGCGCTCCTCATCGTCGATGAGATCCAGACCGGAGCGGGCCGCACCGGCGAGTGGTTCGCCTTCCAGCGCGACGGCATCGTGCCCGACGCGATCACCGTCGCCAAGGGGATCGGCGGCGGGTTCCCGATCGGCGCGCTCATCACGTTCGGCGCCGCGAGCGACCTCTTCTCGCCCGGGACGCACGGCTCGACATTCGGCGGCAACGCCCTGGCGACCGCCGTCGCATCGGCGGTGCTCGGTGAGATCGAGCAGGCCGGGCTCGTCGAGAACGCCGCGATCCGCGGGGCGCAGCTGCGGTCGGCGATCGACGCACTCGATTCGCCGCTCGTGACCGGATGCCGCGGACGCGGTCTCCTCATCGGCGTCGCGCTCGCCCACCCCGTCGCCGGGGCCGTCGTCGCGGCCGCCCAGCAGCACGGCCTCATCGTCAACGCCGCCAACGACGACACCATCCGGATCGCTCCGGCGCTCACCATCGGCGACGTCGAGATCGACGAATTCCTCACCCTCTTCGCGCAGTCCCTGCGCACGGTCGAAGACGCCCTGATCCTCGACCAGCCCGCATCCACGACACCCACGGAGGTGCCCGCATGACCCGCCATCTGCTGCGCGACGACGATCTCAGCCCCGCCGAGCAGGCCGAGATCCTCGATCTCGCGATCACGCTCAAGAAGGACCGCTGGCAGCTCAAGGCGCTCGAGGGTCCGCAGACGGTCGCCGTCATCTTCGACAAGTCCTCGACCCGCACCCGCGTGTCGTTCGCCGTCGGCATCGCCGACCTCGGCGGGTCGCCGCTCATCATCTCGACCGCCAACAGCCAGCTCGGCGGCAAGGAGACCCCCTCCGACACGGCGCGCGTGCTCGAGCGCCAGGTCGCGGCCATCGTCTGGCGCACCTACGCGCAGGCCGGGCTCGAGGAGATGGCGCGCGGCACCCGCGTGCCCGTCGTCAACGCGCTGAGCGACGACTTCCACCCCTGCCAGCTGCTCGCCGACCTCCTCACGATCCGCGAGCACAAAGGCGACCTCGCCGGGCTCACGCTGACCTTCTTCGGCGACGGTCGCTCGAACATGGGGCATTCGTACCTGCTGGCCGGCGTGACGGCGGGCATGCACGTGCGGGTGGCGTCCCCGGACGCCTACGCGCCGCGTGCCGACGTCGTCGCCGATGCCGAGCGCATCGCGGCGCAGACCGGCGGCTCGGTGACCCTCGTCGTCGATCCGCTGGCGGCCGCCGACGGCTCCGACGTCATCGTGACCGACACGTGGGTATCGATGGGCAAGGAGGAGGAGAAGGCCACCCGCCTGCGCGACCTCGGGCCCTACAAGGTGACCCCCGAGACGATGTCGCGCGCCGACGCCGACGCGATCTTCATCCACTGCCTCCCCGCCGACCGCGGGTACGAAGTGGATGCCGCCGTCATCGACGGCCCGCAGAGCGTCGTCTGGGATGAGGCCGAGAACCGCCTGCACGCGCAGAAGGCGCTGCTGGTGTGGCTGCTGCGCCAGCCGTGACGACGCCGTGAGCAGCGCCGCGGCCGGACGCGCCTATCTCGACGGACCGTCGCGGCTGCCGGGCATCGACCTGGCGCGCGCGCTCGCCGTGCTGGGCATGTTCGCGGCGCATCTCATCGCCCTGCCGCTTCCCGAGATCGGCGATCCGACGACGTGGATCGGCCTCGCCGGGGGACGCTCCTCGATCCTGTTCGCGACCCTCGCGGGCGTGTCGCTCGCGCTCATGACGGGCGGCCCCGCGCCGCTCTCGGGCCCTTCGCTCACGACGGCGCGCCTCCGGATCGTCGTGCGCGCGGCCGTGCTCTGGCTCATCGGAATGGGCCTCATCGCGACGGCCGTGCCCGTCTACGTCATCCTCCCCGCCTACGCCCTCCTCTTCGTGCTCGCCCTGCCGCTGCTGCCGCTCGGGGTGCCGACGCTGTGGATGCTGGCCGGCGCCGGCGCCCTCATCCTGCCGTGGGTGCAGCCGTTCTGGAACGCGCTCCCGATCTGGCAGGGCTCGAGCGGCCACGACCTCGCGCTGCTGCTGGGCTGGAACTATCCGTTCACGCTGTGGATCGTGTTCCTCCTGGCCGGGCTCGCCCTCGGCCGGTCGGCGCTGCGGAGCTTCCGCACCCAGTGGATGCTCCTGGTCGTCGGGCTGCTCGCCGTCGCCGTCGCGCTCGCGGCGGAAGCCTGGGTGGCGGTGGATCCGGACAGCTACGCCGGGATGGTCTGGACCTCCGCCGAACATTCGGGCGGCCTCCTCGAAGTCGTCGGGTCGGGCGGCGGCGCCGTGGCGACGATCGGCGCGTGCCTGCTCCTCTGCCGCACGCCGGCATCCGCGGTCCTTCTCCCACTCCGCGCCGTCGGCGCCATGCCGCTGACGGCATACGTGGGGCAGTTGGTGGTGTGGGCCATCATCGCGGCAACGGTCCTGGGCGACGTCGACGACCTCGCGGGCTTCCGTGCGCTCTCGCCCTTCTGGCCGTTCGTGGCGGGGACCGTGATCCTGTGTACCTTCTGGGCGCTCATCTGGGGGCGCGGCCCGCTCGAGCGGCTCGTCGCGAC
>JACEFY010000014.1 GCA_016807485.1 Stenotrophomonas maltophilia
TAGGTGCCGGGGCGCGCGCGGCGCTGGGCGGTCTTGACGATTCCGCCCACCCGATCGCCGTCGTCGTGGGCGTCGGGCCCCTCGGAGCGCACCTGGGCGTGGGCGCGCTCGTCGGCGTCCGCGATGTTCTTCACGTGGGCGCCGGGAGGGTTCGAGACGGTCGGGCCGACCTCGAACATCGCGATGCTGGCGCCCGGAGCATTCTCACTCAGGATGCGGGCGTACGCGGCGCCCGTCGGGCCGCTGCCGACGATCGCCACATCGACCGATGCCGGGTAGTGCGTGCTCATGCGGTCGCCGCCACCTCACGGATGTAGCGCACCGACTCGGCGGACGCGGTCTGCGGGTAGTACTCGAGGCCGATCGGCCCGTCGTAGCCGGATGACCGCAAGGTGGCGAGGGTGCCCGGCCAGTCGAGCGCACCGGTGCCCGGCCGCCATGTCCTCACCCTCCACGGCGGAGTGGTAGATGTCGTAGAGCACCCCGAAGAAGGGCGAATCGACACCGCGGGCGACGTAGACGCCCTCGGTGGTGCGGTCCAGGAGCGACCCGGGGTGATCCACACGCACGTTCACCGGCTCGAGGACGAGCGTGATGCCCGAGCCGTCGATCTGCGCCGCGGCCTTCCGGTAGATCTCGATGAGCTTGTCGAGCTGCACCTGGCGCTTCCACCCGCCGAAACCGGTGCCGCTGCCGACGACGATGCGGGGCGTGCCGAGGAGGTGCGCGATCTCGACGCCCTCGTCGAGCTTGCGGAAGAACTCGGAGTGGTCCCACGGCGGGATCATGAACTGGGTGCGCGGCTCACTGAGCTGTGCGGTCAGCTGCACGCCGGTCTCCTCGAGCGCCGCCTTGAGAGCCGGCAGGTCTTTCGGCGTAGACGGGGCATCGGCGCCCGTCGGCCCCCACATCTCCACGGCGTCGAAGCCGTCGGCGGCCGCCGCGCGCACGCGGTCGTGGTAGTCGCCCGCCTCGGTGTAGAGCAGTTCGATGTTGGGGGAGAGCTGGTACATCGGGGATCTTCCTTCGCGGGCAGTGGCCTCGTCGTCGAGGACCCCTCCAGTATGACCCCCTTATGCACGATTCCGGCATAAGGGGTTCTGATGTGGCTCATCACGAAATCCGGTCCGCGCGCGCCGCCGCGCGCTCATCGCCCGCACCGATGCCCACGGCTCCGTCATCGACCGAGTCGATAGGATGGCGACGCCTGCCACCCGGAAGGATCACATCGACGTGACCGACTACCCGCTCCTGTCCCGACTGGACCTCAACCTGCTGGTCGCCCTCGACGCTCTGTTGACGGAACGCTCGGTCACGCGCGCCGCCGAGCGGCTGCATCTGAGCCAGCCGGCGCTGAGTGCGTCGCTGGCCCGCCTGCGGACCCACTTCAACGACCCGATCCTCGCGCGCCGCGGCAACGCCTACGAGCTGACCCCCCTCGCCCTGCGGCTGTCCGAGCACACCACGATCGCGCTCGACGCCGCGCGGCGCGTGTTCGAGAGCCAGGCCACCTGGACTCCCCGCGAATCGACCCGTGAGTTCTCGATCTACGGCTCCGACTACGGCTTCGCCACGATCGGCGCCGCCGTCTCGCGCATCGCCGCATCCGCCGCCCCGGGCGTGCGCTTCCGCTTCATGCTGCACAACACGCCCATCGTCGACGATGCCGCCACGAGCCTGCGGTCGGTCGACGCGATGGTGATCCCGCACGGGCACGTCAGCGACCTGCCCTACGAGGATCTCTGGCGCGACCGCTGGGTGGTCGTGGCCGACGCCGCCAATGAGCGCGTGGCCGACGGCCTGACGATGCGGATGCTGGGCGAGTCGCCGTGGGTGTTCACCTACCGCTCCCGCTCGGCGTTCACCTCCGCCAGCAGACAGCTGCAGATGCTCGGCCTGGAGCCCCGGGTCGATGTCGTCGTGGAGAGCTTCCTCGCCCTCGGCCACTTCATCGCCGGCACCGATCGCCTCGGGCTCGTCCAGGCCGCGCTCGCACCCGAGGTCGCACGGCTCGGCGGCATCCGGATCCTGGAAGCACCCTTCGACGCGACGCCGACCGCCAACGCGCTGTGGTGGCACCCGGTGCACGACCGCGATCCCGAACACGCCTGGATGCGCGGGCTCTTCCTCGAGGCGTCGCGCGAGGTGCAGGCGGCCGTCGCCGCCGGCGATCGCTACATCGAGCCCCTCGCGGAGCCCGATGCGGCGTTCGTCCCGTGATGACGCTGACCGCGTGAGGGTCAGCCCTTCAGCCCGCCGGCGAAGCCCTGGATGAACTTCTTCTGGGCGAACATGTAGAACGCCAGGATCGGGACCATCGAGATGATGACGACGGCGAAGATCTTGTTCCACGCCGAGACCAGGCCGCCCACGTAGGTGTACATCGCGACCGGCAGGGTCTGCGTCGTCGAGCCGCCGAGGAAGATGAGCGAGTTGAAAAAGTCGTTCCAGACGATGAGCCCCGCCAGGATGGCGACGGTGCCCGTCGCGGGAGCCATGAGGGGCAGCACGACGCGGAAGAACGCCTGCGTGGGGCTCGCGCCGTCGATGACCGCCGCCTCCTCGTACTCGGTCGACAGCCCGCGGAAGAAGCTGGCGTAGAGGAAGACCGAGAGCGGGAGCAGGATGCCGATCCACAGCAGGATCATGCCGAGCGCGTTGCCGGTGAGACCGACCGACCGCGCACCGATGTACAGCGGCACGGTGCCCAGCTGCGCCGGCAGGATGATCGCGATGAGGATCAGGTAGAAGGTCAACGTCGTCCACCGCCGCGTGCGCCGGGCGATCACGTACGCGGCGACGGAGCCCAGCAGGACCAAGCCGAAGATCGAGCCGGCCGTGATGATGGCGCTGTTGAGGATGCTCATGGGGATGCTGTTGCGACCGGTGGAGGTGAGCACCTCCACGAACGCGCCGAAGTCGACGCTCGTGGGCGGAGCGACCGCGCTCGAGGTGAGCGCCTCCTGGTCGGACTTCAGCGCCGTGACGACGAGGATGTAGAGCGGCAGCAGCCCGATGAGGGTGATCACCCAGACCAGCACTTCGCGGACCGCGGTCGCCTTCGTGTAGCGGAACATGGATCAGGCCCTTCTGGCGTCGCGGTCGCGGGTGACGTACTGCTGGAGGATGGCGAAGGCCAGGATGATGACCGTCAGCACGAGCGCGAGCGCCGAGCCGAAGCCGAACTGGCCGAGGGAGAACGCCTGCTTGTAGACCTGCGTGGCGAGGGTCTCGGTGGCGCCCGCCGGTCCACCCCCGGTGAGGGCGAAGATCTGGTCGAAGATGCGCAGCCCTTGGATGATGCCGAGCGTGGTCGCGATCGCGATCGACGGACGGATCGCGGGGACGGTGACGTGCCAGAAGCGAGCCCAGATGCCTGCGCCGTCGAGCGCCGCGGCCTCTTCGACCTCGATGGGCACCGACGCGAGACCGGCGAGATAGATGACCATCGTGAACCCGGTCTGCTGCCAGACCACGGTGAGCAGGATGGCCCAGATCGACCAGACCGGATCGGCGAGCCAGACCTTCTGCAGCTCGGGGAGGCCGATGAGACCGAGGAAGCCGTTGAGCGGGCCGTTGAACTGGAAGATGAACTTCCAGACGTAGGCGACGGCGAGCGGGCTGAGCACCACCGGCATGAAGAGGAGGGTGCGCAGGATGTAGCGCGATTTGAGCGTGCGGTTGATCGCGAGCGCGAACAGGATGCCGGCGACGTTGGTGAGGATCACCGAGCCGAAGGCGAGGAAGAGGGTGTTGCCCACAGCGCCGACCAAGGAGGGGTCGTTGAAGATGCGCACGAAGTTGTCGAAGCCGATGAACTTCCAGTCGCCGAGACCGGTCCAGTTCGTGAAGGCGAAGAACCCGCCGGTGAGGTTGGCCGCATAGTGCACGGAGATCACCAGGACAACGGCAGGCAACGCCCACCACCAATGCCCGAAGCTGATCAACGGCGCCTTCGCCCGGCGCGGGGGCGGAGTGCGCCGGGCACGAGGGGGCACGGTGAGGTTGCGAGTACTGTTCTCGTCGATCGTCACTGTCATCTGCTCTCTGACCTCGTCGTCAATGCGCTCCATCGTCGAGCGCTGTCACCACTATCACATCCTTGCGTCGAAATCACACATTAGTTTTAGCGATATCGGCTATAAGTCCCGGCGCTGGCACCATGACCGGGTGGACTCCGCCGATGACGTCACTCCCGCGCTCGATCACGCCGCCCTGTGGCGCGACTTCGTCACCCCGCCCGACGAGGCGCGCCCCCGAGCGTGGTGGCACTGGATGGACGGCAACATCGACCCGGCCGGCATCCGCCGTGATCTCGCCTGGTTGCAGCGCGTGGGCGTGCGCGGCGTGCAGCTCTTCGACGGCGGGATGGGCGTGCCGCCCGTCGTGTCAGCCCCGGTGCGGCCCGGCACGGCGGCATGGGCGGAAGCGATCGACACGGCCGTCGCGACCGCAGAAGACCTCGGGCTCGAGCTCGCCGTAGCGACCTCGTCGGGGTGGAGCGCGGCGGGCGGCCCGTGGGTCGCACCGGAGGACGCGATGAAGAAAGTCGTCTGGTCGGAGACGATCGTGGACGGCACGATGACCGAGGTCGCCCTGCGCCCCCTCCCCGCGGTCGCCGGGCTCTACCAAGACTCCCCGCGGGAGGGTGGGCACCCGGCACCCGACTTCGCGGTCGACGCGGTTGTGATGGCGCTGCCCCATCGCCCGGAGAGCACGGTGCTGCGCCCCGCCGACGTCGCGGCATCCGTCGAGCTCACCTCGTGGGAGGCGCTCGTCGACGGATCGTTCGGCGACGCGGTGGCCCTCCCCCGCGAACCCGACGGGTGGTCGGAGGCCTGGATCGAGCAGCGCTTCGACCACCCGGTGGTCGTGCGATCGGTCACGCTCGGCCTGCCCGGTGCCCGCGGATTCGGCGCGGCCCCGGCGGCCGACGCCGTGCTGCGGGTGAGCGACGACGGTGTGACGTACCGCGACGTGGCACACCTTGACCCGACGACGGTCCCGGCGCGCACGGCGAGCTTCGCGCCGGTGCGAGGCACGCACTTCCGTCTCGTCCTGTCGGGCGCAAGCGCCGCTGACGCCCTGCCGCCCACCGCCCCCGGCGTGCGGCTGCCGCCCGTGCTGCGCCGAGCGCACGAGTTCCGTGTGTCGGAGTTCGCGCTGCGTACCGACGCGCGCGTGCACCACGCCGAGGTCAAGGCCGGGTTCGGGGTCGTCCCCGACTATCACGCCGTCGCAGGCGTGGTGGATGCCGGGGCCATCGCCCCGGGCGATGTGATCGACGTCACCGCGCATGTCCGAGACGGGATGCTGCGGTGGACGGCGCCCACCGGAGGCCCGTGGCTGATCCTGCGCATCGGCGCATCGCTGACCGGGCAGACCAACGGCCCCGCGCCCGCGGACTCGACCGGGCTCGAGGTCGACAAACTCGATGGGGCGCGGGTGGCGGCCTACCTGTCGACGCACCTGGCCCGGTTCGGCGGCTCCGATGACACCCCGGCGCGCTTCGCAGCCCTGCTCAGCGACAGCATCGAAGCCGGTCCGCAGAACTGGACGGATGCGATCGGCGCGGAGTTCGCGGCCCGCCGCGGCTATGACCCGGCCCCCTGGTGGCCCGCGCTCACCGGAATCCTCGTGGGCGGCGCCGCGGCATCCGACCGCTTCCTGTACGACTACCGGCGCACGCTGGCCGAGCTGCTCGCCGAGCAGTACTACGGCACGCTCGCCGCCGAGGCGCACCGGCGAGGGATGGTCGCCTACGCCGAAGCCCTCGAAGACCGGCGACCGTCACTCGGAGACGACCTGGCCATGCGCACACCGGCTGACGTGCCGATGGGTGCGATGTGGACGTTCGCGCCCGACGACGGCCCCGCACCGACCTACGTCGCCGACCTCCGCGGGGCGGCATCGGTCGCACACGTGCACGGCAAGCGCTGGGTCGGCAGCGAGGCCTTCACCTCGTTCGACAGTCCGTGGTCGTGGACACCCCGCACGCTCAAGCACATCGCCGATCTGCAGCTGAGCCTCGGGGTCACGCGCTTCTGCCTGCACACCTCACCCCACCAGCCGCTCGCCGCCCCACCTCCGGGCATCGCGCTCGCGCCGTTCCTCGGACAGAGCTTCACCGTGCACGAGACGTGGGCGGACATGGCGGGGCCGTGGATCGACTACCTCGCCCGAAGCCGCACCGTGCTTGGCGCCGGCCGCCCGGACGTCGAGGTGGCGGTCTTCGTCGGCGAGGAGGCGCCGGTGACCGGACTCTTCGCCGACGCCTACGACACCGCCGTGCCCGAGGGCATCGGGTACGACTACGTCGGGCCGGATGCCCTCGCCCGCGTCCTGCGGGTGGAGGAGGGTCGGATCGTCGCCGACGGGGCCGACTACAGTGTGCTGCTGCTGGCCGGATCGTCGAGTCGGATGACCCTCGCCGCGCTCGCGGCCATCGAGCGACTGGTCGCGGCGGGGGCGACGGTCGGGGGCCCCCGCCCCGGGACCTCCCCGTCGCTCGCCGACGATCCCGAACGGGTGCGCGAGGTCATCGCCCGCCTCTGGGACGGCGGCGGGGTCGATGGGCGCGACCTCGCCGCCGTGCTCGCCGAGCGAGGCACCGCCCCCGCCGTGCGCCTCGACGGGCCTCCGGTGCGCCGCATCTCGCGGCGCTGGGGCAGCGCCGTCGTGACCTTCGTCGCCAACCCCACGACGGCGCCGATCGCCCTGCACGTGCATGCAGCCGGCGCGCTCGAGGTCTGGGATCCGGTGCGGGTGCGACGGATGCCGCTGCGCCCGGCCGATACGCCCGCGGAGACAACTCCACTCACCCTGGCGCCGTTCGAAGCCGTGTTCCTCGTGCCGGTCGAACGGTCGGAGGGTCCCGCCGACGGGGCCTTCTCCGAACAGGACATCGCCCTGCGAGGACCGTGGCGGGTGCAGGTGCCCGGACTCCCCGAGCACGCCTCCACACCCGACCCCCGACTGTGGACCGCAGAGGGTGCCGCGGCACGCGGCTACTCCGGCATCGGCGTCTACCGGCACACGGTGCACCTCTCCGCCGCCGAGCTCGAAGGCGCCACCGCGACCCTCGTCCTCACCGACGTCCGCGACATCGCCCGCGTCGTCATCGACGGGGTTGAGGCGGGGATCGTCTGGACCGCACCGTTCGAGCTGGACGTCACCGACCTGCTCCGTCCCGGCTCCGTCACGATCGAGGTGCACGTGGCCACGCCCTGGCGCAATCGCCTCATCGCGGAAGCGCGGAGCACGACAGGAGAGATCTTCGTCCCGATGACCGCGGTGTTCACGGCCGACGCGGAGCCGCTGCCGGCCGGCTTGACCGGTGCGGCGTGGCTGCGGCTCCGGCGCCCGGCCGCGGGAATGCCGCGATCAGTCAGTCGATAGGCGCACATAAGTGACCGTTATGTCGGAATGATGCAAATGCTGTCACAGTGGTGATGCGGCCCCGAAGCCGCAGTCAGCTGCACCGCTGACGACAATGACGTCACGAAAGGTTCGACATGTCACAGCTTTCCACCCGTGGACGCGCCCGCTGGGCCCTCCTCGCGATCCCGGCGGCCGGCGCACTCGTCCTCGCCGGCTGCTCCGGCACGGCCGACGAGACCGGGAACACCGGCTCGGCCGCGGGCAAGACCGGCTTCTCGGTCATGGTCGCCCAGGCCAACGACGCCGACGACTATTACGCGCAGATCATCAAGAAGTACTCCGACGAGACCGGGGTCGACATCGAAGTCATCCCCTACCCCTCCGACGCGTACAACACCCAGGTCACGACGCAGCTCCAAGCCGGCAACGCCGCCGACGTCATGGTTCTCGCTCCGGGCACCGGGCAGCCGATCTCGGTGATCACCCTGGCCGACGCCGGGTTCCTCGAGCCGCTCGACGAGACGTCGACGGGCCTGCTCCCCGCGGGCAGCGAGAAGGAATTCCAGATCGACGGCAAGACCTACGCCCAGCCGACGGCGCTCACGCCGGTGGGCATGGTCTACAACGTCACCGCGGCCACCGACGCCGGCGTCTCCGAGTACCCGTCGACCTACGAAGATCTCCTCGCCGCGTGCTCCGACGCGCGCGCCGGGGGAAAGAGCTTCACGGTCCTCGCCGGCGGCATCCCGTTCAACACCGGACTGTTCTCGATGCTCATCTCGGCCACGCGTGTCTACGCCGAGACCCCGGACTGGAACGAGCAGCGTGCGGAAGGCAAAGTCACGTTCGCCGACAGCGGCTGGCGCGAGGTCCTCGAGGACGTCCTCGAGATGAACGACGCGGGGTGCTTCCAGGACGGCGCCGCCGGCGGCACGTTCGACTCGATCACGCAGGGCCTCGGCGGGGGTACCTCGCTGAGCGCCGCGGTGCCCGGCAGCGCGGCTGCATCGATCGGCACCGCCACCGGCGCCGAGCTCAACGTGCAGGCGTTCCCGCCGGCCAAGGGGCAGAAGCCCTTCACGGTCACCGGGGCGAACTACGCGTGGGGCGTCAACGCGTCGTCCGACGACGCGGTCAAGGCGTCGGCGCAGGCCTTCCTCGACTGGGTCGCCCAGCCCGAGAACGCCAAGGCGTACGCCGACCTCTCCGGCTCGGTGCCGATCACCGGCATCGACAAGGCCACGCTCCTGCCCGAGTACTCCCCCATCGGCGACCTGCTCTCCGACGGCGCCTACGTCGGCGTGCCGAACGCCACCTGGCCGAACCCGGCCGTCTACGAGGCACTCGGTACCGGCGTGCAGGGTCTGCTGACCGGCCAGAAGACGGTCGACCAGGTGCTCGAAGACATGGATGCCGCCTGGGGCGAGTGACCCCGGCCGCACCGCGCGCCGACACCACCACCGCCGCAGCCCAGGGACCTCGGTTCCTGGGCTGCGGCTCATTCCCCCGCATCTCGCGACGTCCGAGGAGGACCCGCTCGTGACCAGTGACCGCACCCGCTCCCTGCTGGCGCAGATGACCGCGGACGAGAAGCTCGGCCAGCTGCAGATCATCTTCCGTCCGAACCTCGACGATGCCGCGGAGCTCGTACGGCAGGGCATAGGGGCGACGTTCTGGCCGCAGTCCGCCGCGGCGTCGAACCGGCTGCAGCGAGAGGCGATCGAGCACACGCGCCTCGGCATCCCGATTCTCATCGGTCTCGACGTCATCCACGGTCAGCGCACGATCGCCCCGGTTCCGTTGGCGCAGGCGGCCTCGTTCGATCCGGAGATGGTCGCGGACCTCGCGCGGACGGCCGCGGCCGAAGCGCGTTCCGGCGGCGTCACGTGGACCTTCTCCCCCATGATCGACGTCTCGCGCGATCCGCGCTGGGGTCGGGTCGTGGAGGGCTTCGGCGAGGATGTGCACCTGAACGCCGTCATGGGCGCCGCGATGGTGCGCGGGTATCAGGGCGCCGACCTCGCCGATCCCGGCGCGATCGCCGCGACCGCGAAGCACTACGTGGCCTACGGGCAGCCCGAAGGCGGGCGTGACTACAACGGCGTCGACGTCTCGCCGCACCGCCTGCGCAACGTCCATCTCGAACCGTTCCGCGCGGCGGTGCAGGCGGGGGTCGCCGGGATCATGGCGTCGTTCAACACCGTCGCCGGCGTGCCGATGCACGTCAACCGAGCGCTGCTGACCGACGTGCTGAAGACCGAGTGGGGCTTCGCGGGCGTCGTCGTCGGTGACGCCGACGGTGTCGCGAACCTGCTGCCGCACCGCGTCGCCGAGACCCTGGACGACGCCGTGCGCGCCGCCTACGACGCCGGACTCGACATCGAGATGGGGGGCTCGCCGAGCGCGATCGGCTTCGACGTCGCGGCGCTCGACCCCGGCCGTCTCGACGATGCCGTGGCCCGCGTGCTCGCGCTGAAGGAGGCACTCGGCCTGTTCGAGCGCCCCTACGTCGACGAAGCGGCCGAACGGCGCGGGCCCACCGCTGCGACACGGGAGCAGGTTCGGGCCGCCGCGGCGCGCTCGGCGGTGCTGCTGCGCAACGACGGCACGCTGCCGCTCGCGCGGCCGGCCCGGGTGCTGCTGACCGGCCCGTACGCCAGCTCGACCGACCACCTCGGCGCGTGGACGCAGTCGTTCGGCGCGGGCGCCGCGAGCATCGCCGATGAACTGCGCGCGCGCGACGACGTCGAGCTCGCCGTCAGGGAGGGCGTGTCGTTCTTCGGCGAACGCTCCGACGACGTGGATGGCGTGGCCACCGCCGCGCTCGAGTCCGATGTCGTCGTCGTGTGCGTCGGGGAGCCGTCGTCGCTGTCCGGCGAAGCCGCATCGCGCAGCGATCTGCGTCTCACGGGGCGGCAGGGCGAGCTCATCCGCGCGATCGCGGGCACCGGCATCCCATTCGTCGTGGTGCTGGTGGCGGGTCGACCGCTCGTGGTCGCCGACTGGATCGACGAGGCGCCCGCGGTTCTCGCGGTGTGGCACGGCGGAACCGAGGCGCCGGCGGCCATCGTCGATCTGCTGTTCGGCGACCGGGAGCCCGCCGGCCGACTGCCGATGTCGTTCCCGCGCGCGGAGGGGCAGATCCCGATCCACTACGCCCACGAGAACACCGGTCGCCCGGCGACCGTGCGCGGCACGATGACCCTGACGACGGTCGACGTGGTGCTGGAAGGTCCGGCGAACCTCAAGGACAAGTACACCTCGACGTACCTCGACCTCGATCTCGGGCCGCAGTTCGCGTTCGGCCACGGCGCGGGCTACGCCACCTTCGCGTACGGCGAACCGCGGGTGTCGTCCGCCGGGATCGGCTCCGGCGAGTCGGTCGAGCTGACCGTCGACGTGACCAACACCTCGTCGCGCACCGGCGACGAGGTCGTCCAGGTCTACGTCGAAGACCTCGTCGCGAGCATCGCCCCGCCCGTGCGCCGCCTCGTCGCGTTCGACCGGCGCACCCTCGCGGCGGGCGAGACCGCGGCCCTCTCCTTCGCGATCGGACCCGAGCAGCTGGGCTTCCGGGGGTCCGACGGCGCACTCGTCGTCGAGCCGGGCACCTTCGTGCTGCACGTCGGCGGCGCGCTCGATCGCACGCAGCCCGTGACGCTCCGAGTGGGCTGATTCCGACCGATCAGAGCCGCAGCAGGCGGATGCGCGCCGCACCGACGCGATCGGTGGGCAGCAGCATGAGGCGCTCGTCACCGTTGAGCACGCGCCCCGGCACGACCGCGTGTCCCTCGAGGAGCAGTTCCACGACGGAGTCGATCTCCACGCGCGCGTCGGCGGCGAAGAAGTCGAGTGTGAGTTCACGCCCGATCACGAGGAACTCGTCGGGCGCGGTGGCGACGATGAGCCCGAACGGACGCGTCTCACCCGCGTGGGTGACCTGCGCTCCGGCGGCGGTCTCGTCGGGCACGGTCAGCTCGGCAGCGGGAACGTGCACGCCCGCGTCGAGCAGCATCCGCTGGAAGAGCGCGAGCGCACCGCGCGCCGTGACGTCGACGTCGCCGATGCGCCGCGCCTCGTGGTCGACGCCGGCCTCGATCACGACGGCGTCGACCGTGCCCCGCTGCTGCGCGTGCGCGATCTCGGTCTCGAACGCGGCGATGTACGCGAGCGTGGTCGCCACCTGCCCGTCGGGGTTCGCGCCGTCGATGCCGTAGGCCGACCAGCCGACGGCGCCGTAGCTGCCGATCGCGCGCACGAGTTCGCCGGCGCTCAGTCGGCACTCCGGCACGAAGAACGGTTGGATGCCGGTCGCGTAGTCGCGCATGGCGCTGTCGGCGTCGTGCACGTAGATGTCCGGACCGAGGAACGCCAGCGAGGGCGCCGCGACCCGCCACACGTCGAGCACGGTCGACGCCGGCCCACCGCTCGGGTACTGACCCGGGGTGTCTTGACCGGGCTGCGGACCCAACCACGCGTTGGCGTACATCGGGATGTCGGCGATCGCGCGGCCGCGGCTGGCGAGGTGCTCGACGTAGCCGGCGATCGTCCACGCCATGAAGACCTCTTCGGCCGCCGGAGTGTCGCCGAAGACCTGCGACCAGCTCCCGCCCGCGACGCCCCCGTTCGACTCCCAGGTGCGCCGCGCCGAGGTGGTGCCCGCGGGGGTCGCGCGCACGTGGTCGAGGAGGACCTCCGGCACGGACGAGGCCCACGCCGCCTCGGCGAGCGCGCCGCGGTCGCGACTGTCGGAGAGCAGGCCCGACTCGTTCTCGACCTGCACCATCACGACGGTTCCGTCCGGATCGGCTCGCACGAGATGACGGATGAGCGCCTCGAACGCGCGCGCGTCGGCCTCCCGCAGATCAGGGCTGAACACCGACAGCACCGGTTTCGCGGTGGCCCCTTCGTACGTAAAGGCCTGCAGTCCCTTCGCTTCGACCACGACCCGCGGAAACCGGTGCGGATCGCCGCGTACCCACGACGGCGCGTACGTCGACCCGGCGTTCTTGAACGCGCCGAACCACAGAAGCACCAGGCGGAGGTCGTTCGCCCGCGCTTCACGGAGCATGACGTCGACCAGCGCGAAGTCGAGCTCGCCCTCGGCCGGTTCGCTGAGCGCCCAGCTGACGGGGGCGAGCACCACGTTGCCACCGACGCGCCGTGTTTGCGCGAAAGCGGTGGCGATCGCCGCGGGCGACGAGGAGGCGGAGTTGAA
Organism: Stenotrophomonas maltophilia; assembly: GCA_016807485.1. Lineage (GTDB taxonomy): Bacteria > Actinomycetota > Actinomycetes > Actinomycetales > Microbacteriaceae > Microbacterium. The sequence goes on from JACEFY010000014.1 coordinate 12,599, forward strand.
CACCTGCCCACCCACGAGAAGGGCGGGGGCATCGCCTCGGCGCAGCGTGAACGGGGCGTCGCCTGTGAGGGTCCAGGGTCGGGCGGCAGCAGTCATGTGAGTCTCCGATAGGTGAAATCGCGGAAGCGCGCCTCCCCCGTGCCGGCGGCGTACAGCGCGGGGCGGAGGCTCAGCAGGTCGCCCACCGTGTTCGCGTGATAGCCGGACGTCTCGTAGCGCACCTGGTGCCGGGTCCACGCGCCGTCGCCCACCCGATAGAACCCGGTGACGATGTGGTGCTCGTTGCGCAGCCGGAGCGTGATCCGGTCGGCGGCGGGGGCCGGCTCGCGCCAGTGGGTGCGGATGCCGCCGGCGTAGCTCAGCATCCGCTCCCCGTCGATGCCCATGCCGCAGAACAGCCGATTGTTGAAGAACAGCAGGAGTCCGGCCTCGGTGCCGGGCTCGACGGCGACGTCCACCTCGACCTCGTACGCGTGGTCTCCGGTGAGCATGGCGAGCGGCGAGGTGTCGGCGGGCGAGGTGCCCTTCCCCGCCAGCACCAGTCCTCGGTCGACCCGCGCGCGCTGGGTTTCTCCGGGCCCGGGAGCGTGGAAGGTCCACCGGGGGCCGAGCTCGAATCGCGCGAAGTCGTCGACGACCTCGGCGGCGGGCCGTTGCGCGATCATGAAGGCGGGTGCGGCGAGGGGGGCGCCGATGTCGGGTGCGGATGCCTCCGGCCACCCGTCGACCGTCCACCGGATCGGCTCGAGCAGGATCTGCCGACCGAGCGTGCGGAAGCCGTTCTCGTAGCCGTGCGAGACCATCCACCAGTCCTCCGGGTCACGCGAGGGCCCGGGCAGGAGTGTCGCGTGTCCGCGCGACCACCACGGCTGCGCGGCATCCGTCGTCCGGACGATCGGGTTCTGCGGATGGTTCTCCCACGGGCCGTCCACCGAGCGGGAACGCGCGACGATGACCATGTGTCCGGTCGGCGGCCCTGCCGTGCCACCCACGGCGCTCACCAGGTAGAACCATCCGCCGCGGCGGAAGAGCTTCGGCCCCTCGAGGGCGTATGCCTCGGTGATCCACTCGTCGGGGTAGCGCCAGCCGTCGTACACGTTCTCGAGTTCGCCGATCGTCGACAGTCCGTCGCCGGCGAGACGGATGCGGCGCACCCCGCTCGTGAAGAGGTAGCGGGCGCCGTCCTCCCCGACGACGTGCCCCGGATCGATCGCCCCCCGGATGCCGAGGTCGATCGGCTCCGACCACGGGCCGGCCATCGAGTCGGCGTGGATGACGAAGATCGACGCGTCCGTCAGCTCCGACCACGGTGCCGGGATGAACGGGATGTAGATGAAGAAGCGGCCGTCGTGCTCGGCGATGTCGACGGCGAACGTGCTGCCCACCGGCACACGCAACGCCGAGGCGACGTACTCCCAGTTGACGAGGTCGGTCGACCGGTAGAGCGGCAGACCCGGCGCGGCCTCGAACGACGAGTAGGTGAGCCAGTACTCGTCGCCGACCTTGATCACCGCGGGATCGGGCCGGTCGCCGGGCAGGATCGGGTTCGTGAAGGTGACGGTCCCCTCACTCATGGCCGACGCGCCATCCACGCGGCGATCGCCTCGATCGTCGGCAGCGCGGTCGGGTCGGCGGGTTCGTTGATGTGCCCGTGGTCGGCCCCGAGCTCGAGTCGGAGGGCCACGTCGACGCCGGCATCGGAGAGCTGGGCGGCGAATGCCTCTCCCGACGGACGCAGGCCGTCTTGCTCGCACACCACGATGATCGTCGACGGGAAGCCCGCGACAGGCCCCAGAGCGGCGAACGCGTGCGGGTCGCGGAGCGCCGCCACCGAGCCGGCGAAGTTCCACGCCATCCTCCCGTGCACCGACTCGACGTCGACGTCGGCCGACGCCTCGGGCGCGTTCGGGTGCACGACGGGATAGACCAGCACCAGGCCCGCGGGCCGCGCCTCGCCGGCATCCCTCAGCCGCGCGACCGCACCGGCGGTGAGGTTGCCGCCCGCCGAGGCGCCGCCGAGGAGAACGGCGTCGGCGGACACGCCGAAGAGCTCATCGGCGTGGGTGCGCGCGTGTCGCCACGCGGCGAGCACGTCGTCGGACGGCGCGGGGAAGTGCGTCTCGCCGAGGCATTTGACGTAGTCGACCGACAGCACCGGGATGCCGCGTGCCGCCAGCTCGAGCGACACCCAGTGCGCCTCGGGCATGTCGAGGTGGCCGCCGATGAACGCACCGCCGTGCACCCAGACCAGCGCATGACCGGACGGGGCCGCCGTCGTGTCACGGTAGAGACGTGCCGGCACGAGGCGCCGGTCCGGCCCATCGATGCGCAGGTCGGCGATCTCCACCGCGGCGAGGTGCGGGAAGCGGCGCACGAGCGAGTCGGTGTCGATGTCGGTCCGCGGGTCGGCCGGTTCGCCGTGCGCCGCGAGCCACCGGATCGCCTCGGCGAACGGCAGTCGCCGGATGTCGATGTCTGTGGCATCGGTCATGCCGGCGCCACCTGCCGCATCGCCGACCGGATGAGATCGTGCTGGCGGCGCACGAGCAGGAGCGGGTCTACCTCGCCGAGTTCGGCGAACGCGTGACCCTCCCACTCGCTCGACCAATAGCCGCGGTAGCCGCCGTCCACGAACACGCGCACGAGCTCGGGATAGTCGATGGCGGGTTCCTGGCCGCTCTCGTCGATGTCGTAGAACTTCGCGTGCACGTGCTTGATCTGCGGCATGATGTCGGCCCACTCGCGCGGGTCGACATGTCCGTGCATGTTGAACGCGAGGTGGGCGAAGGAGCCGAGGCGCCCGGGATCGAACCCGCGCCCGTGGAGGTAGCCGATGAACTCCTGCTGGCGCTCCTGCATGGTCGCGTCCGTCGCCCAGATCGTCTGCAGCGTCGCGAGCGCCTCGTCGTCGAGACCCGCACGCGCCACCGCACGGAGAAGCGTCGGCGACATCGCGCGCATCGTGGACGAGAAGTCGGCGACGAAGCCCAGCAGCGGCGAGTCGAGCTCCGCGT
>JACEFY010000140.1 GCA_016807485.1 Stenotrophomonas maltophilia
GGGCGCAGCGGGCTGCTCCGCGACAGGCGCCTCGGCGGCGGGCGCCTCGGGCGCGGCCCCCTCGGCCACCACCTCTTCAGCTGCCTCCTCGACGGGGGCCTCCTCGACGGGGGCCTCCTCCGCGGGGGTCTCCGGAGCGGTCTGCTCGGGGGCGGACGTCACGACGTTCTCGGCCGCGGCATCCTCGCCGACGGTCTGGTTTTCTTCGGTCTGGGTCTCGGAGAGGGACTCCACGAGTTCTCCTTCATTAGCGCGTGGACAGGGCTACCGCATCGTGCGCCGTCCACGGCAGGCGCGTAGTCCCGTGCGGACATCGTGGAACCGGAACGGATCCGATGATGGTGGTGCAACGGGGAGTGATGCAGGGGTTCGCAGATTGCGACGGAGGCCAGATTCACGTGCGAGACGTGGAACCCTCCGGTGTCCTCACTGTACCACCCCGGACGTCGACGGCCAGCATGCGCGCCTCCCACGGGGTGTCGGCGAGCGATGCGGCGACCTCGGCGGCGGCGAGGCGCTGACCGGGCCCGTCGCCGAGCACGAGCACGCTCGGGCCCGCGCCGGAGACGACCGCGGCGAACCCTTCGGCGCGCAGCGTCCGCACGAGTCGATCGGTCGCGGGCATGGCATGCGCGCGGTACGACTGGTGCAGCTTGTCCTCCGTCGCCGCCATCAGCAGCTCGGGGCTCTGGGTGAGCGCCGCGATCAGCAGGGCCGAGCGCGACACGTTGAAGACGGCGTCCTCACGGGGCACCTGCAACGGTGCGAGCCCGCGGGCGACCGACGTCGACATCGTGAAGTCGGGCACGAACACGACCGGCGAGACACCGCGATGCACGAGCAGCTTCTTGTGCTGCGGCCCGGTCTCGTCCATCCAGGCGATCGTGAGCCCCCCGAACAGGGCCGGTGCGACGTTGTCGGGGTGACCTTCGAGCTCGGTCGCCAGGCGCAGCAGTGTCGCATCGTCGAGGTCGACATCGCCCGCGAGCAGACCCTTCGCGGCGAGCAGCCCCGCGACGACCGCGGCGCCGGACGACCCCATGCCGCGCCCGTGCGGGATCGTGTTGTGCGCCTCCAGCCGGATGCCGGGTAGCTCCCGGCCGACCGAAGCGAAGGCGTACGCCATCGCGCGCACGACGAGGTGCGATGCGTCGGTGGGGACGTCGGCGGCCCCCTCCCCCGAGACGACGATCTCCAGGCCCGCATCGTCGAGCTCGGTCACCGTCATCTCGTCGTACGCGCTGAGCGCGAGGCCCAGCGTGTCGAATCCGGGGCCGAGGTTCGCGCTCGTCGCGGGCACCCGCACCGCGACGGTGGTCATGCCTGCGGCGACAGCTCGAGGACCGCGGCGACCTCGCTGGTGGAGGCGTCGACGACGGTCGGGGCGACCTCGCTGCCGTCGGCGTTGCGCAGGGCCCACTGCGGGTCTTTGAGCCCGTGGCCGGTGACGGTGAGCACGACCTTCGAGCCGGCGGGGATCACGCCCGCCTCGGCGCGGTCGAGGAGACCGGCGACGCTGATCGCCGACGCCGGCTCGACGAAGACGCCCGCCGTTGCGGCCAAGAGCTTCTGCGCCGCGAGGATGCGGGCGTCGTCGATCGCGCCGAACCAGCCGTCGGTCGCGTCGCGGGCCTCCAGCGCCAGCTCCCACGACGCGGGGTTGCCGATGCGGATGGCCGACGCGATGGTCTCGGGGTGGCGCACGACCTCGCCGCGGACGAGCGGAGCCGACCCCTCGGCCTGGAAACCGAACATGCGCGGCACGGTCGTCGAGACGCCGCGCGCGACCTCCTCGCGGTACCCGCGGGAGTAGGCCGTGTAGTTGCCGGCGTTGCCGACCGGGATGAAGTGGAAGTCCGGTGCGTCGCCGAGCTGGCTGACGACCTCGTACGCCGCCGTCTTCTGGCCCTCGATGCGATCGGGGTTGACGGAGTTGACGAGGTGGACCGGGTAGTGGTCGGCGAGCTCGCGCGCGATCTCGAGGCAGTCGTCGAAGTTGCCGCGCACCTGGATGAGGCGGCCGTTGTGGACGACGGCCTGGCTCAGCTTGCCCATCGCGATCTTGCCCTCGGGCACGAGGACCGCCGCGGTGATGCCCGCGTGCGCGGCGTAGGCCGCCGCGGAGGCCGACGTGTTGCCCGTGGAGGCGCAGATGACCGCCTTCGCGCCGTGCTCCACGGCGCGCGAGAGCGCCACCGTCATGCCGCGGTCCTTGAAGGAGCCGGTCGGGTTCATGCCCTCGAACTTGATGTAGACGTCCGCGCCGGTCATCTGCGAGAGCGCCGCAGCCGGGATGAGCGGCGTGCCGCCCTCGCCGAGCGTGACGACGGTCGAGGCGTCGGTGACGCCGAGCCGGTCGGCGAATTCGCGCAGGACGCCCTGCCATACATGTGCCATATCAGTCTCCTTCAACTCGCAGTACCGAGACCACCCGACCCACCACGCCGCTGGCGGCGAGGTGGTCGACGGTCGCGCTGAGATCGTGTTCGCGGGCGCGGTGGGTGCCGATGACGATGCGCGCCACCCCGGGTTCGCCGTTCGTCTCGGTGAGGACGGTCTGCTCGACCGTCGCGATCGAGACGTGTCCGTCGCTGAGGATGCCGGCGACCGTGGCGAGCACGCCCTGCTCGTCGGACACCTCGAGCGTGATCTGGTAGCGCGTCGTGACGCTCCCGATCGGCAGGACGGGCAGGTTCGCGCGGGTGGACTCCCCCACCCCGACGCCGCCGGCGATGTGGCGGCGCGCGGCCGAGACGACGTCGCCCAGCACGGCCGACGCCGTCTGAACGCCACCCGCGCCCGCGCCGTAGAACATGAGGTTCCCGGCGGCCTCGGCCTGCACGAAGACGGCGTTGTTGGCGCCGTGGACGCTCGCCAGCGGGTGCTCGCGCGGAACGAGCGCGGGATACACCCGCACCGAGATCGCGTCGCCACCCGGGACGGCGGCGTCGTCGCCGACGAGCCGCTCGCACACCGCGAGGAGCTTGACGACGAAGCCGGCGTGGCGCGCGGCATCCATCACGTTCTTGTCGATCTGCGTGATGCCCTCGCGGTGCACCGCCTCGAGCGGGACGGCGGTGTGGAAGGCGAGAGAGGCGAGGATCGCGGCCTTCTGCGCGGCGTCGTAGCCCTCGATGTCGGCCGTGGGGTCGGATTCGGCGTAGCCGAGCGCCTGCGCGTCGGCGAGGACGTCGGCGAACTCGCTGCCCTCGCGGTCCATCCGGTCGAGGATGTAGTTGGTCGTCCCGTTGACGATGCCCATTATGCGCTGCACCCGATCGCCGGCGAGCGAATCGCGGAGCGGCCGGATGATGGGGATCGCGCCGGCGGCCGCGGCTTCGTAGTAGACCGACGCCCCGACCTGGTCGGCCGCGTCGAAGATCTCGGGGCCGTGCGTGGCCAGCAGCGCCTTGTTGGCGGTCACGACGTCGGCGCCGGAGTTCAGCGCCTGCAGGATGTACGCGCGCGCAGGCTCGATGCCGCCCATGAGCTCGATGACGATGTCGGCGCCGACGATGAGCTGCTCGGCGTCGGTCGTGTACAGCTCCCGCGGCAGGTCGACCTCGCGCGGTGCGTCCAGGTCGCGCACGGCGATGCCGACGAGATCGAGCGCGGCGCCGGCGCGGTCGGCCAGCTCGTCCCCGTGCTTGCGCAGGAGATCGGCGACCTGCGAGCCGACGGCTCCGGCACCCAGCAGAGCCACGCGCAGGCGGCGGTAATCAGTCAAGAGAGCTCCTCGGTGTCGACGCCGGCGTCGCGCGCCAGCAGATCGTCGATCGTCTCGCCCCGCACGATCACCCGGGCGGCGCCGTCACGGACGGCGACGACGGGCGGGCGCGGGACGACGTTGTAGTTGCTGGCGAGCGAATAGCAGTAGGCGCCGGTGGCGGGCACGGCCACGAGGTCGCCGGGGGCGATGTCGGCGGGGAGGTACTCGGCATCCACCACGATGTCGCCGGATTCGCAGTGCCGCCCGACGACGCGCGCGAGCGCGGGCGCCGCGGTCGAGGTGCGGGAGGCGAGACGGGCGGAGTACTGCGCGCCGTAGAGCGCCGGCCGGGCGTTGTCGCTCATGCCGCCGTCGACGCTGACATAGAGGCGGGTGAGATCGTCGCTCACGCGCACGGGCTTGGTCGTGCCGGCCTCGTAGAGCGTGATGCCCGCACGCCCGACGATTGCGCGTCCGGGCTCGAAGGCCAGGTTCGGCACGGGGATGCCTCGGGCGGCGCACTCGCGGGCGACCGCGTCGACGATGCCGTCGGCGAGGTCCTCGATCGCGGTCGGCGTGTCGACGGACGTGTAGGCGATGCCGAACCCGCCGCCGAGGTTGAGCACCGGGATGTCTCCGCCGGCCAGGAGGCGCGCATGGAGGTCGACGAGGCGCGCGGCGGACTCCTGGAAGCCTGCCGTGCCGAAGATCTGCGAGCCGATGTGGCAGTGCAGGCCGATGAAACGCAGGGACGGCAGCTCGCGGATGCGGGCGACCACCGCGTCGGCGTCGGCGAGGGCGAAGCCGAACTTCTGGTCTTCGTGCGCCGTCGCGAGGAAGTCGTGGGTCTCGGCGTGGACGCCGCTGTTGACCCGCACGAGCACCGGCTGCACGACGCCGCGCTCGGCGGCGATCGTCGCCAGCCGCTCGATCTCGATCGCGCTGTCGAGCACAACCGATCCGATGCCGATCTCGACGGCCTGCGTGAGCTCTGCCGCCGACTTGTTGTTGCCGTGGAGACCGATGCGCGCGGGGTCTGCTCCGGCGGCGAGGGCTACGGCGAGTTCGCCGGCGGTGGCGACGTCGACGGCCAGACCTTCACCCGTGACCCAGCGCACGACCTCGGTGGAGAGGAAGGCCTTGCCGGCGTAGTAGACGCGGGCCGCGGTGCCGTGGCGGGCGGCAGCGGCGTCGAAGGCCGCACGCACCTGACGTGCGCGTGAGCGGACGGCATCCTCATCCAGCACGTAGAGCGGGGTGCCGAAGCGCGCCTGCAGGTCGGTCACCGAGACGCCGGCCACCTCGAGCACGCCGTCACCGTCGCGCACCGCGGAAGCGGGCCAGACGTCCGCGGCGAGCGCGTTGACGTCATCCGGGACGGCGAGCCAGTCGGGAACCAGTGGGCGGTCGGGGGCGGCGGACACGAGGCACCAATCGGATGGGATGCGGACGGCGGGCGGCGTGTTCACGCTCCGGCCATCCGGGCAGACGGTCCTTGCAGTCTAGGGCACCCGCGCGGCGCGGCCCGTCGGTGTGACGGGGTGCGTCAGGCGCACGTCCCGCGCGGCGCAGGGGCGCTCTGCTGCAGGATGGCGCTGTCGATCTCGAAGTCGGCGACCACGTGGTCGCCCTGTACGGCGATCCCGGTCAGCGTGAGGGCACTCGGCAGCTGGTCGGCGATGCAGACGTTCCAGTCGCGGATCACGGTGCCGGCGATGGGGCCGAACTGCTGCGTCAGCGCCTCGGCCGAAAGCTCCGCGCCACCGACCAGCAGCGTCGACGGCGTGAGGACGATGTCCCCTCCCTCCGCCCGCGGGGTGAGGGAGACCCCCACCGGCACCGTGAGGGCGAACAGCTTCAGATCGAAGCTCGCCGCGACATCCGGAGCATCCAGCGTGACCGACGCGGCGGGGAACCCGTCGACCTGGGCGAGGAGGCCGCGGAGCTGGTCCTGATCGAGTCGCACCTGCGCGTACCCTCCGCTCCAGTCGCCCCCGCGGAGGGGGACGTCCTGAGCGGTCACCGTCACGTCGGCGGTCACCCCCTCGAGCGGCACGTCGTCGGAGGAGACGGTGAGCTCGCCGAAACTGCCGACGATCAGCTGCGGCAGCACCGGGCCGGGAAGATCGATGTCGATCTGCTGGTCGGCCGGCAGCGACAGCTGCGTGATCACCTGGTCGCGGATCGTCTTCGTGACGATGCCGCGGGCGATGTACTCCCCCGCGAACCAGGCGCCGACGGCGAGCGCCACCACCGCCAGGGCGGCGACGAGCCAGGGCCAGCGGCGCGCGCGGGTCACCCCGTCACATCCGTTCGGGCGCGCTCACGCCGATGTGGTCGAGGCCGTTGCGCAGCACCTGGCCGGTGGCGTCGTTGAGCCACAGTCGCGTGCGGTGGAGGTCGGTGACCTCCTCGTCGCCGAGCGGGGTCACCCGGCAGTTGTCGTACCAGCGGTGGTACAGACCGGC
>JACEFY010000141.1 GCA_016807485.1 Stenotrophomonas maltophilia
CGTCTCGGCGAAAACCAACCCCCCTGCACCCCCCCCCCCCGGCCCCCGCCGCGCCCCCGCGGCCGAGCCGCGACCGCGTGCTGGGCGCCTGGGCCGAGCTGCTCGCCGCCCTCGCCCTCCAGACGCTCGCCGCCGGCCGCAGCGCCCTGCTCGTCGTCCCCGACCAGCGCGACCAGGATCAGGTGCTCGCCGCCCTCGACGGCCGCGCCCCCGCCGAGGCCGTGGTCCGCGACGACGCCCGGCGCTCCGGTCCGGAGCGCTACGCGACCTATCTCCGGCTGCTCACCCCGGCGCCGGCGATCGTCGTCGGCAACCGCTCGACGGTCTACGCCCCCGCCCACGACGTCGGTTGCGTGGTCGTGTGGGACGACGGTGACCCGCTCCTCGCCGAGCCGCTCAGCCCGGGCGTGCACGCGCGTGACGCCGCTCTCGTGCGCCAGGAGCTCGAAGGGAGCGCCCTCGTTTTCGCGGGGCACACCCGCACGACCGATGTCGAACGGCTCGTCCAGCTGGGCTGGGTGCGGGATCTCCCCGCCCCCCGCCGGGAGAGCCCGACGGTCGTGCTCTCGGCGACGCGCGAGGGCGAATCACGCGGCGCGCGCGTGCCTTCCGCCGCGTTCGCCGCCGCCCGTGCGGCGCTGGCGCACGGCCCTGTGCTCGTGCAGGTCGCCCGCCCGGGATATGCGCCGGTGCTCGTCTGCGCCGACTGCCGCACCCCCGCGCGCTGCGCGCACTGCACCGGGCCGCTGCGGGCGAGGCGGCCGGGCGCCACCCCGGACTGCGGATGGTGCGGCCGCTCCGCGCCGACCTGGACGTGCGCGAACTGCCAGTCCACGAAACTGCGCATGGCGTCGTCCGGCAGCGAGCGCACCGCCGACGAGCTCGGCCGGGCGTTCCCCGGCATCCGCATCGTCGTCGCCGACGGCGCGCACCCGATCAGCGAGGTCGATGAGCGCCCGGCGCTCGTGATCGCGACGCGCGGCGCCGAGCCGCACGCCGCGGGCGGCTACCGGGCCGTCATCCTGCTCGACGGCGACCGCATGCTCATGGCCGAGCAGCTGCGCATCGGCGAGTCCTGTCTGCGGTGGTGGTCGGATGCCGCGGCCCTCGCCGCTCCGGGTGCGCCCGTGCACCTCGTCGGCGTGTCGGGGCCGGTCGCGCGCGCCCTCGCGACCTGGACGCACGCCGCGTACGCCCGCGCCGAGCTCGCCGATCGTGCCCCGCTGTCGATGCCGCCGACGGTGCGCGTGGCCGCCGTCGAAGGCGCTGCTGCCACGGTCGGCGCCACGGTGGAGTCGCTGCGGACGGCGGTACTCGGCCTCGGTCCGGGCTCGGTCCTCGGGCCCGTTCCGATGGACGGCGGGGGAGTGCGCGCCCTCGTCCGCTTCGACTACGCGCACGGCGCGGCGGTCGCCGAGCATCTCCGCGCGGCCGTCGTCGCCGACGCCCTGCGCGCGCGACGCGCCGCGAAGGACCGCGGCCCGCGAACTACACTCAAGGTGCGGCTCGACGTGCCCGAGCTCGATCTGTGAGGAGCCCCATGCGCATCGTCTTCGCCGGCACCCCCGCGCCCGCGATCCCGTCGCTGCGCGCGGTCGCGGCATCGGATCACGATCTCGTCGGCGTCGTCACCCGCACCGACGCGGCCCTCGGCCGCAAGCGCGTGCTGACGCCGTCGCCGGTCGCCGCCCTCGCGGAGGAGCTCGGCGTTACGACGATCAAGGCCGACCGCCTCGACGCCGATGCCACTCAGGCCGTCGCGGATCTCGCGCCCGACCTCGGCGTGATCGTCGCGTACGGCGGGCTCGTCCGCGAGCCCCTCCTGTCGACGCCGCGGCACGGGTGGATCAATCTCCACTTCTCCCTGCTCCCGCGGTGGCGGGGGGCCGCACCGGTGCAGCACGCGCTGATCGCCGGCGATCAGGTGACGGGCGCGAGCGTGTTCCAGCTGGTGGCAGAGCTCGATGCCGGCGACGTCTTCGGCGAGGTCCGCTACGACGTGCCCGCCGGCGCGACGGCCGGCGACGTCCTCGATGCCCTCGCCGACATCGGTGCGGCCCTTCTGATCGACGTGGTCGACGGCATCGCCGACGGCACCGCGACGGCTGTGCCGCAGACGGGCGAGCCGACGCTCGCGCCGAAGCTCAGCATCGCCGACGGCGCGCTCGATTTCACCGTGGGCGCCGACGTCATCCTCGATCGGTTCCGCGGCACGACACCCGAGCCGGGCGCGCACACCTCGGTCGCGGGCGGGCGTCTGAAGATCCTCGCCGCACGCCGCGGCCCCGATACCGAACTCGACCCCGGGGCGCTCGCTCTCGTCGGCCGCGACGTCGTCGTGGGCACGGCATCCGGCTCCGTCCTGCTCGAGACGGTACAGCCGGCGGGCAAGGGGGCGATGGCGGCAGCGGACTGGTGGCGCGGACTGCGCCTCGACGATCCGCACGTCGACCGCGCGCCGGAGGGCCGGTCATGAGCACCTCGCCCCGGTGGGTCGCCTACGACACGATCCGCGCCGTCAGCGAGTCCGACGCATACGCCAACCTGCTGCTGCCGCGGGAGCTCCGCCGCGCCGGGATGTCCGGACCGGATGCCGCCTGGGCGACCGAGCTCACCTACGGCACGCTCCGGCACCAGGGCACCTACGATGCGATCATCGCCGATGCCGCCGGTCGCCCACCCGCCGAGATCGACCCGCCGGTGCTCGACGCCCTCCGGCTCGGGGTGCATCAGCTGCTCGCGATGCGCACGCCCACCCATGCCGCCGTGAACGAGACCGTGCGTCAGGTGCGTCAGGCAGCGGGGGCATCGGCCTCCGGGTTCGCCAACGCCGTGCTGCGCCGTGTCTCCGAGCGCACCCCCGAGGAGTGGGAGGCGCGACTCGAGCGCGGCGCCCGCTCCGACGACGAGCGCCTGGGACTGCGTCACGCGCACCCGGTGTGGGTGATCCGTGCGTTCCGCCGAGCGCTGGCCGCCGAAGGCCGCGCCGATGAGCTCGACGCTCTGCTGGCCGCCGACAACGACGCCCCGTCGGTGACGATGGCGGCGCTCCCCGGTCTCGCGACGGAGCCCGCCGACGCCGCGTCGACACCGTACTCGCCGATCGGGTTCCGCCTCGGCGGGGGAGACCCCGCCCCGGTGATCGCCGCAGCGGAAGGCCGCATCCGCGTGCAGGACGAGGGATCGCAGCTCGCCGCCCTCGCGCTCACACGCGCGATGCCCGTACGCCCCGGCGAGCGCTGGCTCGACCTCTGTGCCGCGCCGGGCGGGAAGACCGCCGTGCTCGCCGCCGAGGCACTCGCGGCGGGAGCCTCGGTCGAGGCCAACGAGCTCTCGCCCGTGCGCGCGAAGCTCGTGCGCGATTCGGTCGCCGGTGTGCCCCTCGACGTCCCCGTCTCCGAGGAGGACGGCCGCACGCGCGCGGCCCGCGGTCGCTACGACCGCATCCTCGTCGACGCCCCCTGCACGGGCCTCGGCGCGCTCCGCCGCCGCCCCGAAGCCCGCTGGCGCAAGAGCCCCGTCGACGTCCCCGACCTCACCGAACTGCAGAGCGGCCTCCTCACCGCGGCGATCGAGGCGCTCACCCCCGGTGGCATCGTGGCGTACGTGACGTGCTCGCCGCACCTCGCAGAGACCTCCGGGGTCATCGCCGAAGCCCGCCGGCGTTTCGGCGACCGGATCGAGGAGCTCGACACGCGGGCCGTCCTGACCGCGGTGTCCGAGGCGCCCATCGACCTCCCCGCCCAGCTCGACGGCTCCGGGCGTGCACAGCTGTGGCCGCACCGCCACGGCACCGACGCGATGTCGATCTCCCTGCTGCGACGCCGCTGAGCCGCTCAGCCCGCGCCCCCGCGTCGGGGGTCGCTTCGTGTCGCATCCACACGCCGATGCGGCCACAACCGCCCCCGCACCGCGATGCCGCGCGACGCCGCAACTAAGGTGGATGCCGTGCCCGACAGCGTTCGCATCAACCCCAGCATCCTCGCCGCCGACTTCGTGAACATGCAGGCCGAGCTCGCGCGGATCACCGACGCCGACTTCGTCCACGTCGACGTGATGGACAACCACTTCGTGCCGAACCTGACGTTCGGGCCGCAGATGGTCGAGCGCATCCAGGCGACGAGCCCCGTGCCGCTCGACGTGCACCTCATGATCAGCGATCCCGAGCGCTGGGCGCCGCAGTACGCCGAGCTGGGCGCCGCGTCGGTGACGTTCCACCTGGAGGCGGCGACCGACCCGATCTCACTCGCCCGGCGTCTCCGCGAGATCGGCGCCCGCGCCGGCGTCGCCGTCAAGCCGGCCACGCCCGTCGAGGGACTGTTCGACGTGCTCGACGAGTTCGACCAGATCCTCGTCATGACCGTCGAGCCCGGCTTCGGCGGACAGCGCTTCATGGCCGACCAGATGCCCAAGCTCGCCCGCCTCCACGATGAGGCCCGTCGGCGCGGCTCACAGGTGTGGCTGCAGGTCGACGGCGGCATCGGCGAGGCGACGGTCGCGCAGGCGGCCGAAGCGGGCGCCGACACGTTCGTCGCCGGGTCCGCCGTCTTCGGCGCCGACGACCCGGCGCGCGCGATCGCATCGCTCCGGTCGGAGGCCGGGCGGCACCACCGCCACTAGCGCGTCACCCGTCGACGTGGATGCGGCCTCCGAGCGAGGCCATCTCCTCGTGGAGCACGGCGAGCGCGGCCGGATGCAGCTGGGTCAGCGCGCTCAGGTCGACCACCAGCTCCTGATCGGGCGATCCGAGGTCGACGGTACGCAGCGCCGCGAGCACGCGCTCTGCTCCGCTGAAGGAGAGCTCGCCGTCCAACACGACGCGGACTGTGTCGTCGTGGTCGCGCGTGATGGTCAGGCCCGGAGCGGCGATGCTCTCGTGCTGCTCGAACATGTGCATGCCGAACGCGTCCGAGAGCCGCTCGAGGAGGAGCTGCCCCCGTGTGCTGTTGCCGACGGCATCCAGGCGCGGGCTGAACACCCCGACGCCGAACTGCGACGGTGCAAGTGCGAGGATGCCGCCCGACACACCGCTCTTCGCCGGAAGGCCGACGCGGAGCAGCCACGATCCGGAGGCGTCGTACATCCCGCAGCTCGTCATCACCGAGACGACGTCACGGGCGGTGCGCTCCGAGATCACCTGCTCGCCGGTGCGGGGGTTGCGCCCGCCGAACGCGAGAGTCCCGGCCATGACGGCGACGTCGGCGACCGTCACCCGCACGGAGCACTGCCGGAAGTACGCTTCGACCGCATCGAACACGTCGCCGCGCACGAGGTCGTACGAGCGCAGCAGGTGACCGAAGGCGCGGTTGCGGTGCCCGGTCGCCGTCTCGGAGGCGTACACGTCTTCGTCGACGGTGAGCGGGCGGCCCGCGAACCGCGAGAGCCCGTCGACGATGCGGGCGCTGCGCTCGGCGAGCCCGTCACCGTCGAGGAGGGAGGTCGTGACGATCGCGCCCGCATTGATGAGCGGATTGGCGGGGCGCCCCGTACTGTGCTCGAGGCTGATCGCGTTGAACGGCTCGCCGCTCGGCTCCACGCCGACCGAGCGCAGGACCTCGTCGCGTCCGAGGGCCTCCAGCGCCAGGGCGAAGATGAACGGCTTCGACATCGACTGGATGGTGAACTCCGACTCGGCGTCGCCGAGTGCGACCACCCCGCCCCGCGGCCCGACGACCGCGAGCGCCAGGAGATCCGGGTCGGCCGCGGCGAGCTCGGGGATGTAGGCGGCGAGTTCCCCGGCATCCGACCCTCGCACCTCATCGAGGACGTCGGTGAGCATGGCATGAATCGGATCCATGGCTCGACCCTAGCGGCGGCTCGGTGCACGCCATTGCCGATAACCTGTCAGGGTGAAGACCTTCGATGCCCTGTTCGCGGAACTCTCCGCGATCGCCGTGGAGCGCCCCGAAGGATCCGGCACGGTCGCGCAACTCGATCGCGGTGTGCACGCGATCGGGAAGAAGATCGTCGAAGAGGCCGCCGAGGTCTGGATGGCGGCCGAGTACCAGTCGGACGAGGAGACCGCCGAGGAGATCTCGCAGCTCCTCTACCACCTGCAGGTGCTGATGATCTCCAAGGGACTGAGCCTCGAGGATGTCGGCCGACATCTCTGAGCGCGATCCCCAC
>JACEFY010000142.1 GCA_016807485.1 Stenotrophomonas maltophilia
GCCGTGATCGCCGCCGCGCCGTCGTTCCCCGCCGATGCGGCGACCGACCTGCTACTGCGCCGCGCCCCGCGTACCGGCGCGGGAGCGCTGCACCGAGGCTCGGGCGATCGCGTCGCCGACATCGTGCGCACCGTCGCCGACCTCGACCGCAGCTACCTGGCCGTGCAGGGCCCGCCGGGCACCGGAAAGACCTATGTCGGCTCGCACGTCGTGGCCCAGCTCGTCCGCGAGCGCGGCTTCAATGTCGGTGTCGTCGCGCAGTCGCACGCCGTCGTCGAGAACATGCTCGACCGCATCGTCGAGGCCGGCGTCCCGCGAGAACAGGTCGGCAAGGCCCCGAAGGGACCGGCATCGGACACCTCATCGTTCACGCCGATCGCAAAGAACGGGTACGCCGCGTTCGCCGCCGAACATCCCGAGGGGTACGTCATCGGCGGCACGGCGTGGGATCTCAGCCACTCCGGCCGCGTGCCGCGGGGCAGTCTCGACCTTCTGGTCATCGACGAGGCCGGGCAGTTCTCGCTCGCCTCGACGATCGCCGTCTCGGTCGCGGCGCAGCGCCTCCTGCTCCTCGGCGACCCCCAGCAGCTCCCGCAGGTGAGCCAGGGGACGCACCCGGAGCCGGTCGACACGTCCGCTCTCGGCTGGATCATGGACGGCGCCGCGGTCATCCCCGACGATCGCGGGTTCTTCCTCGCCGAGACGCGGCGGATGCGGCCCGAGGTCGCCGAGCCGGTGTCGCAGCTGAGCTACGACGGCAAACTCGCCGCACACGAGTCGACCGCGCATCGCGCGCTCGCCGGCATCCCGCCCGGGGTCGTCGCCGTGCCGCTCGGTCACACCGGCAATGCGACCCAGTCGCCCGAAGAGGCGGCGGTCGTCGTCGGCCTCGTGCGCGACCTCCTCGGCCGCTCATGGGTCTCCGGCGCGGGGGCGGCCCCCCGCGACCTCACGCAGGGCGACGTGATCGTCGTGACGCCCTACAACGCGCAGCAAGTGCTGGTCGAAGAAGCGCTGGCCGCGGCCGGATTCGCCGATGTCCCGGTCGGGACGGTCGACAGGTTCCAGGGTCAGGAGGCGGCGGTGGCGATCGTGTCGCTCGCGGCGTCGTCGGGGCGCGACGCGCCGCGTGGGCTCGAGTTCCTGCTGTTGCAGAACAGGCTCAACGTCGCGGTCTCGCGCGCCGAGCACACGGCCTACGTCGTCTACGGCACGGGACTGCTCGACGACCTCCCGCGCACGCCCGACGGCGTCGCGCGCCTGAGCGCCTTCGCGCGGCTGGTCGAGGCCGTCCCGTCGCCGAGCGTGTGAACGCAGAGGCGCACCGGTGACCTGACATGCTGAGCGGATGCCGCTGATCCTGCCCGACGCCGTCATCCCCCTCGTGCTGCGCGCCCTGCGCGCGAACCGCACGTTCGTCACGGCGGCCGGCGCCCGCCGGCGTATCCGTGAGCGTGAGCTGCGTCCCGCCGCGTACGGTCCGCCGTCCCGGCTGAGGGGCGGCATCCGCGTCGACGTCGAGCAGGTCGACGGCTGGCCGGTCTACACCCTGCGACCCGAGGTCGTCCGTAGCGGCGTCGTCTACGTCCACGGTGGCGGGTGGGTGAATGAGATCGCTCGCCAGCACTGGCACCTGGCGGCGCGGATCGCGGTCGAGGCAGGCGCCGCCGTGACGCTGCCGATCTATCCGCTCGTGCCGTTCGGCACGGCGCTCGGCGCCCGCGACGGCGTCACGGCACTCGTCCGCCGCAGCATCGACCGCTACGGATCGACGGCCCTCGCGGGCGACTCCGCGGGCGGCCAGATCGCGCTGTCGAGCGCACTCGCCCTGCGCGATGCGGGCATCGCCCTGCGGCAGACGGTGCTGATCTCGCCCGCGCTCGACCTGTCGTGGAGCAACCCGCGCATCCCCGAGGTGCAGCCGAGCGACCCGTGGCTCGGAACTCCCGGCGGGCGCGTGCTCGCCGAGCGCTGGCGCGGCGACCTCGATCTGCTCGACCCGGCCGTCAGTCCGCTGTTCGGCGATCTCGCCGGGCTCGGTCCCCTCACGGTGTTCACCGGCACCCGCGACGTGCTGAATCCCGACGCGCATCTGCTCGAAGGCAAGGCGCGGGCGGCCGGTGTGACCTGCGATCTCCGCGAGGCGGACGGTCAGCTCCACGTCTATCCGCTGCTGCCGACCCGGGCGGGCGTCCGGGCGCAGAGCGACCTCGTCGGCATCCTGCGGGCGGCCCTCTGAGCGACCTCGCTTGGCCTCCGCGGCATAGACTCGCCAGCACCACGAGGAGGTTCACCATGACCGACGAGGCGCCGCGCCAGTTCGAGATCGACCTGCCCCCCGAGGCCATCGCCGGCGCCTACGCCGACTTCGTCAACGTGTGGCATACGCCCGACGTCTTCGTGATGGATTTCGTCTCGCTCGCGCGTCCGCCGCAGGCCGGGGTGGATGCCGACGGCACCGCCGTCACGGTGGTGCCGGGCCGCGTCGTGCAGCGGGTTCGGATTCCCCCGCAGCAGGTGTTCGAGCTCGCGAAGGCGCTGACCCAGCAGCTGGAGTTCTGGGAGCAGGAGACGGGGCGCCGCTCGGAGGCGTGAGCGCCGGTCAGACCGTGCCGTAGAGCCGGTCGCCGGCGTCGCCGAGCCCGGGCACGATGTAGCCCTTCTCGTTGAGGCGCTCATCGAGCGAACCGAGCACGAGGGTGACGTCGCGGTCGCCCACCTGCTCCTGGATCTTCGCGACGCCTTCCGGGGCGCCGAGGATGCAGATCGCCGTGACGTCCTGCGCGCCGCGGGCGAACAGGAAGTCGATCGCCGCCCCCAGCGATCCGCCGGTGGCGAGCATCGGGTCGAGCACGAAGCACTGCCGGTCGCTGAGATCCTCCGGAAGGCGCTCCGCATAGGTCACGGGCTCGAAGGTCTCCTCGTCGCGCGCCATCCCGAGGAATCCGACCTCGGCCGTCGGCAGGAGCTTCACCATGCCGTCGAGCATGCCGAGCCCGGCGCGGAGGATCGGGACGACGAGCGGGCGCGGCTCGCTGATGCGCACGCCGACCGTCGTGGTGACCGGCGTCTGGATCTCGACGTCTTCGACGCGGACGCCCCGGGTCGCCTCGTAGGCGAGGAGGGTGACGAGTTCTTCGGTGAGTTGGCGGAAGACCGGCGAGGGGGTGCGCTGATCGCGCAGCACCGTCAGCTTGTGGGTGATGAGGGGGTGATCGGCTACGTGCACGCGCATGGCACTCAGCCTACGGCGTCGGGCCGCTCCGCCCCCGGTCGCCGAGGGAAGGAGGTCCCTGGCCGTACCCTGGTGCCGTGACCCTTCCGACCGACCCGCGCGACGACGACGCCATGGCGCGCGCGCTCGCGCTCGCCGCCCTGGCGGCAGACGCGGGCGAGATCCCGGTGGGCGCCGTCGTGACGGATGCCGCCGGCACCCTCCTCGGCGAGGGTCGCAACCGCCGCGAACACGACCACGACCCCACCGCGCACGCCGAGATCGTCGCCCTTCGCGCCGCGGCGGCGGCATCCGGATCATGGAACCTCACCGGCTGCACGCTCGTGGTCACGCTCGAGCCGTGTGTCATGTGCGCCGGCGCGATCCTGCAGTCGCACATCACGCGCGTCGTCTTCGGGGCGTGGGACGAGAAGGCGGGCGCCGCCGGATCGGTCTACGACGTGCTGCGGGACCGCCGCCTCCCGGTGCGCGCCGAGGTCGTCGCGGGGGTGCGCGCGCCGGAGGCATCGGCTCTGCTGCGCGCGTTCTTCGACGCGCGCCGGTAACCTGACACGTCGGCAGTCATCCGGACGCCGTCATCCAGGCGTCGCCATCCACACCTCAGGGGGTCCCATGTCGGTCGGTCTGCTCGCGGTCGTCGACGACGTGCTCAGCGCGGCGCTGAAGGCGTCGGCCAAGACGGCGGGCGTCGTCATCGACGACGCCGCCGTCACGCCGCAGTACGTGCAGGGCATCACGCCGGCGCGCGAGCTGCCGGTCGTCGGCAAGATCGCGCTCGGGTCGCTGGCCAACAAGTTCCTCATCATCATCCCCATTGCACTGCTGCTCACCGCGTTCGCTCCGTGGGTGCTGCCGTTCCTCCTCATTATCGGCGGCACGTACCTCTGCTTCGAAGGCGCCGAGAAAGTGCTGGAATGGTTCGGCTTCGCGCACGGCCACGCCGACGAGGGCGGCCGCGACGAGCGGCGGCTCGTGCTCGGCGCGGTGCGCACCGACCTCATCCTCTCGACCGAGATCATGCTGATCGCCCTCGCGAGCCTCGACGACGACATGGGCATCTGGATGACCCTCGCGGTGCTCGCCGTCATCGGCCTCGTGATGACCGGCGTCGTCTACGGCGCCGTCGCCCTCCTCGTGAAGATCGACGACATCGGGCTGAAGATGGCCAAGAGCTCCGAAGCGCGCGTGCGCCACACCGGCGCCCGCATCGTGCGCTCGATGCCGGCCGTCTTCCGCGTCATCAGCATCGTCGGCACCGTGGCCATGCTGTGGGTCGGAGGGCACCTCGTGCTCGCCAACCTCGACGAGGTCGGCGTGCACATCGCGGGCGACGTGATCCACGGGGTGGAGCACCTGCTCGAACCGCTCGGGCCCGTCACCGTCTGGTTCGGCGACACACTGGTCTCCGCGATCGTCGGTCTGATCTTCGGGCTCGTCATCGTCGGGATCGTGCTCGCGATCGGTCGCCTGCGCGGCCGCCGGCCGTCCTTCAGCGAGGGCGGCGACTCACCCGCCTCGGCGCACTGACCGCGCTCAGTCCGACGAACTGAGGATGATCGCCTCGGTGGGGGGAGCCGGCGATGCCGGACGGCCGATGTAGCCGATCACCTCCAGCAGCGCGCGTCGCACCTCGGCAGGTCGCTCGAGGTGTGGAGCGTGTCCCACCCCCTCGAGCGCCAGCTCGGTGACACGTCCTCCGGCCGCGCGATACGCGTCGAGCACGTCGCGGGTCTGCGCGACCATCTCCTGGGCGGGGGCGACGTCGACGCCCGGCCACCCGGGGATCACACCGAGCGCGCCGAGGTGGTTGAGGTCGAAGGCGGAGGCATCCGACACGATCGCGTCGGCGGTGCCGTGCACCCAGAGGATCGGCGGCTTCTCGGCGAGGTCGACGATCCCCGACGTGTCGAAGTACCGCGGCACCATCGTGTTGAGCACCCCGATCGTGCCTGCCGCGAACCCCGGCCAGTTCTCGCTCGCGGTGCCGTCGCCGGGATAGTTGCCGGTGGCCGTGGAGGTCGTGTTCATCGACTCGACCCACACGTCCTCGTGCGCGCTCTCGTAGCCCGGGGCGACGTACCCCGAGCGGAAGACGCTCCGCGGCGACGTCGGAGCGTCGGCGGTCGTGTCGCGGTCGGTGAGCCGCTGGACGAAATCGGGGTTCGCGCCGCCGCCGCCGCATCCCGCGTCGTCGTCGGTGAGACGCGACCCGTCGCGCCGGGTGCCCCCGAAGCCGTAGGGCGAGACGGGCGCCTGCAACGTCAGCGAGAGCGCCGGGTGGTCGAGCGCGTACTGCATGACCACGCCCCCGCCCATCGACCAGCCGACGAGGTGGGCGGTGTCGATGTCGAGCGCGGCGAGCGTCGCGTGCACATCGTCGCTGAAGTCTCGGACGCCGCGGGTCGCGTCGACGGGGAGGCTCTCGGTGCCGCCGAACCCCCGCAGGTCGATCGCGATGACGCGCAGATCGCTCGGCAGGTCCTGCATGAGCTCCTGCCAGAACAGGCTCGACGACACATTGCCGTGGATCAGCACGATCGTGTTCTCGGGCGGCGCGGCGGTGTCGTCGCCGACGCGTTCGAGGATGTTGACGCTCAGTCGATCCGTATCGATGAGGCGTGACGTGATGCCGTCGAAGAGGGTCATGACCTGACTATAGTCGTCCCGTTTCGGCGTGAACCGGGGTCGCGGCCCCCGATCCCCGGCCCGCCGACGAGGCCGCCGGTGACAGACTGGGGACATGGCGAATGACTCCCTCCCCCCGATCGCGATCCTCGGTGCCGGCTCGATGGGCGGTGCGATCCTGCAGGGGCTCGTCCGGTCCGGTGAGGCGCCGGAGGTGACCGTCACGAACCGCACCACGGCGAAGGCCGCGGCGCTGGACG